>JBGUMY010000408.1:0-8212 GCA_045117095.1 Bacteroidaceae bacterium
GCGAAGTTGAAGCCTACGTTCTTTGAGTTGCGCAGACCGCCGCCACCGCCACGGCCCCAGCCACGGCCACCACCACCGCCGAAACCCATGTCGCCAGTGTTGTTGGCGCCACCCGTCACGGTGAACTGGTTGTGGTCGATGAAGCGGTTCAGCATCACGTTCTCTGAATAGCGATTCTCTGTGCCGTAGCCTGCGTCGATGTTGCCAAACCAACCGTTGTTCATACCCTTCTTCACCGTCAGGTCGAGCACCGTCTCCTCATTGCCGTCGTCGATACCAGTCACGCGGCTGAAGTCGCTCTTGCGGTCGTAAGTCTTCAGTTTGTCAATCATGTTGGTGGGGATGTTCTTCATCGACATCTTCGTGTCATCGAAGAAGAACTCCTTGCCGTCCACGAGAATCTTCGTTACCTTCTTACCATTGATGGTGATGTTGCCATCGTCATCCACCTTGGCACCTGGCAGTTTCTTCACCAGGTCTTCCAGCACGGAACCTTCAGCCACGCGGTAGGCCGAAGCGTTGTAGACCAGCGAGTCACCGCTCACCTGCACCTGTGCGGCATTGGCGGTCACCTGTGCTTCCTTCAGCAGTTTGGAGTCGGGGGTGATGTGGATGTAACCAATGCTCACGTCCCTGTCCTTCTTGCTGGTCAGGTCGAGTGGAATCAGTTTCGTCTGGAAACCCACGTAAGTGATTTTCACCACATACTTGGCCTTCTTGATGCCTTTCACATTGAAACTTCCGTCTACTCCAGTAGCTGCACCTCCTGCCATCGAACTGTCAGGAAGATTAAGAATACGTACTGTGGCTGAGATGACTGGCTCATTTGTGTCGTCTTCAAGGATTGTTCCTGAGATGTTATGCTTGGTCTGAGCCATTGCGTTGAATCCCACCAATGTGAGAATCATGATTAGTAATGATTTTTTCATATACTGTTTTTAGTTGAATGATTTTCTTTGTCAATACGGTTAATTCGACCACAAAGATAAGAAAAGGTTTAGTTTTATGATGTGAATTTCAGTTATTATGTGTAATTTTGTAGCGATTTTTTGCAGGAAGCACAGACAACGACACATTTTTATGAAGAAAATCTTCTTATTTATCCTTGGGGCAGCCTTCACGCTTTCGCTCCATGCACAGTTCGCAAGACTGGACAAGTATCCTCAGATTCCGAGTCAGTATGATGCCGCATTCGTTGACTATGTGAAAGACTTTGCCAGCGGAGTCGCCAAGTCATCCTATGGCCAATACTTCGGACAAATCACCCCGGAGCGCAATATCTACGGATTCGGTTCCTACTACACCGACAATGATGGCGTCATCTATGGGCAGTACCGTCTTGGCAATTTCTTATTCGGCATCAAGATGGGCACGCAGATTGCCAAAGTGGGCAGCAACGACCACTACATCTGCTACGACCTCACCACTGGCGACCCGCTCTACATCATGAAGGATGGCGACAAGTATTCCCTGCCTGCCGAATACGGTGAGACCTATCGTTTCGAGTCGCTCACCTATCAGAACGGCGACAAGTATGTGGGTGAGACTGTCAACGGCAAGCGCGAAGGGGTAGGGCTCTATTATTATAATAATGGTAACTATTATTATGGCCGTTACAAGAACAACGACCGCCGTGGCTTTGGTGCCATGTTCTACACCAACAATACGCTGACCATTCAGTATTGGAAGGGGGACGATGAGTAGAGTTGAGAGCCTTCTTTTAATTAAGAATCTTCTTTTAATTAAGAATTAAGAATTAAGAGTTAAGAAAGAGTGAAGAGCCTTCTTTAATTAAGAATTAAGAGTTAAGAATTAAGAAAGAGTGAAGAGCCTTTAGCTCGATGACGTCAATTAGGAATTAAGAGTTTGGAATTGATATGGTACAGACGAATTCACTGAAGGCATGGTTTCTTGCCGCCCGACCCAAGACGCTCACAGGAGCCATCGCTCCCGTCCTGGTTGGTGCCGCCTTCGCATACGTCCGCCTGATGCACGACTCGGCAGAGACCTTTCAATTCTCCATTTCTTCCACTCTTCCATTCGTCCTCTGCCTGCTCTTCGCGGTCCTGATGCAGATTGATGCCAATTTTATCAACGACTATTTCGATTTCCGCAAGGGGACTGACCGCGAAGACCGTCTGGGGCCTGAGCGGGCTTGTGCCCAGGGATGGATCACTCCCCGAGCCATGCGCATCGGCATCGCCGTCATGACCATTCTCTCTTGCCTGGTCGGCATCGCCATTCTCCTCATCCACCAGCAGTGGGAACTCCTTATTGTCGGCATCCTCTGCGTCATCTTCTGCTTCCTCTACACCACCAAGCTCTCCTATCTCGGTTGGGGCGACCTCCTCGTGCTCGTTTTCTTCGGACTCGTTCCCGTCATCTTCACCTACTACGTGATGACGGTGGGCGGTTGGAACATCCCCCTGATCATTGCCAGCGTGGCGATGGGACTTGCCACCGACAATCTTCTGATCGTCAACAACTACCGCGACCGCTACCAAGATCGTGAGAGTGGCAAGCGCACCATCATCGTCCGCATCATCGAGTCGCGCATCCGCAAGTATGGCGACGAGAAGGGACGTCTCGAAGGTGAGCAAGACTGCATGGACATCTATCTCTGGCTCGGCATCTTCTCCACGCTCCTGGCTTTCACAGCCCTGTTCCTCTATCCTTATTCCAGCATCCGCTATCCCCTGATGCTCATCTACCTCATCCTCCATTTCCGCACGTTCCGTCAGCTCAAGACCCTCGACGGACGAGCCCTCAACCAGGTTCTCGGAGCCACTGCCCGCAACATTTTCCTTTTCGGACTCCTCCTCGCCATCAGCGTCTTCCTTTAATGTGGCAGGCCGCCGTTGGAAAAAGATAAGAAATACATATCTATAATTATATAATGACACGGAAGATTATGAAAAAGATACTGATATTACTTGTGACAATGCTGATGAGCGGCATGATGAACGCTCAGAGCGACAGCATCATGCTTCCCCGCAAGAAGGTGGGTGTGGTGCTGAGTGGTGGCGGTGCGAAGGGCATGGCCCACATCGGTGTGCTGAAGGTGCTGGAGCGGGCTGGCATCCCTGTTGACATCATCACGGGCACGTCGATGGGCAGCATCATCGGTGGCCTCTATGCCATCGGCTACAATGCCGAGGCGCTCGACTCGATGGTGAGGAAGCAGGACTGGAGTTACGTCATCACCGACAAGGAAGACCTGCGCAACCAGAGCCTCAGCGACCGCCAGAAGCAGAACACCTATGTGTTTAGCAGGGGATTGACCATCGGCAAGCACGACGGCGGACTCATCAAGGGAAAGAACCTGGCCGAGCTGTTCCAGCATCTGTGCATGGGCTACACCGATTCGCTCGACTTCAACCATGACCTGCTCATCCCCTATGCCTGTGTGGCCACCAACATTATGGACAACAGCGAGGTGGTCTTCCACAGCGGACGCTTGCCACAGGCCATGCGTGCCTCGATGGCCATTCCTGCCGCTTTCTCGCCCGTCAGACTGGGCGACATGGTGCTGGTGGATGGAGGTCTGAAGAACAACTATCCTGTCGATGTGGCCCGTGAGATGGGGGCAGACATCGTCATCGGCGTGACGCTGTCGGGCAAGCCCAAAACGGCTGATGACATTGGCGGAACCATGAGCATTGTGGGTCAGATTATCGATGTGAACTGCGTGAACAAATATGCCGAGAACATCGCGATAACCGACCTGCACATGAATGTGAATCCACATGAGTTCTCCACCGCCAGCTTCACCTCCGCAGCCATCGACTCGCTGATACGTTATGGCGAGGAGGAGGCGATGGCGCACTGGGATGAGATCATCGCGCTGAAGAAGAAGATTGGCATCGACGACTCGTTCCGCCCCACGATATTCCATCCGTTGCGTCCGCAGGTGCTGACCGAGAAGATGCACGTGAACAGCTTCATCTTCGAGAACATGACACAGCCAGCCGAACGCTTCCTGCGTCAGAAGTTCCACCTCAACAAGATAGACAGCATTGATGCGGAACTGGGGCAGGAACTGACCACCTCGATGCGCATCGACCTCTTCTATCAGACGGCCGAGTGCCGATTCGTGCCCGAGGGCGACGGCGTGAACGTCATTCTCTCGGCAGGCGACCGAAAGTCGATGCAGCTGCATGCCGGCATGCGCTACGACACGGAGGACTATGCGGCCTTGCAGTTAGGGCTCGACATCCCCTTCAAGACGGCCGTCCCCATCTATACTGACATCACCATCCGTCTGGGTAAACGTATGATGGCACGCGGAGAAATCACCATCCATCCCCGCAGCTTCACCCGTCCCACACTCAGCTACACGTTCCTCGGCAACGATGTGGACGTGTACTACAAAGGCGACATCGATTATAACATCCGCTACAACCAGTCGAAGGCCGAACTCATGCCCATCAACTTCAACCTGCGCCACTTCAATCTGCAGGGAGGTCTGCGGTGGGACTATCTCTACTACCGCAACAAGCTTGGCTCGGACAGGGCGCAACAGATTTCGCTGGAGAACGAACACTTCATCAGCTACCGTGCCCGTGTGAGTTACAACAGCGAGAATGACTGGTACTTCCCCACACGGGGAGCACGCTTCAATGGAGAGTATGCCTATGTGACCAGCGATTTCGCCCGTCTCAACGAGCGTGCGGATGATGGCACCAGAATGGGCAAAACCCCCGGCATGAGCGAGATCAGTGCCGACTGGCGCATCTCCTTCTCGCTCAACAAACGCCTGACTTTCCAGCCCATGGTGTATGGACGTCTGCTCTTCGGCGCCTTCGCTCCCCGCATCATGGCCAACACCATTGGCGGTGGTTGGTTCGGACGTCAGATGGAACAACAAATGCCTTTCGCCGGCATTGGCAACATGGAGTATGCGGATCATCAGTTCGTCGCCGTCCAGCTGCAGGCACAGGAGCAGTTCGCCACCAACCACTTTGCCATCCTCCGTTTCGCCACCGCACAGCAAGCTGACAAGCTCAAGAAACTGGTCGACTACCGTACCCTGTTAGGCTTCCAGGTTGGCTACTGCTACAAGAGCATGTTCGGCCCTCTGGGTGCTTCCTTCGGCTACAGCAACTACACCAAAGAGCCCTACTTCTTCGTCAACCTCGGATATGAATTCTGATGGGGATGGAACGAATGCGGATGAGAAGTTCTTTTCTACTACACCGCTGTGCGGTAGATTTAGAGGATTTGGAAGATTTCTATTGATTGACATTTTGTCGATTCAATAATTCTTCGTAATTTTGCCGCCGAAAACCAAAACATATTAGGAATATGACAGCAATACAATTGAACTCAGAATTGTTTTTTGCCATGAGTAAGATAGCCAGCGACGAAGGACTGATGATGAAACTCTTGAAGTACGCCAAGAAATTGGTCGCACAAAAGGAGGACGAGACGCTTGTGTCGAAGGAGGAATTCATGGCCAGTCTTGAGCGTGGCGAGGAGGAGTACAGGCAAGGCAAATGTGTCCGGCTACAGCCTGGAGAGTCGGTGTCCGAAATGCTGAGGAGGAGCGGACTGTGATGTATAGCATTGATTTCACCACCGAAGCCCGAAAGGGACTGGCAAGGCTGGAACAGAATGAGCCGAAAGCCTTCGCCAAAGCAGTGCGCTTCATTGAGGATCTGAAGGTTCATCCCAAGACGGGGCTGGGGCATCCCGAACCGTTGAAGGGCAAGCCCGAGGGCCGCTGGAGTCGCGAGATAACAAAGAAGCACCGCATGGTGTACCGCATTTTTGACGAAGAGGTGCTTGTCCTGGTTCTCAGAAGCTACGGACATTACGATGACAAGTAGCATGTCATCATTGACAGCAGCTAACAACATCATCCCTCGCATCGCCATCTGCGTTGCGAGGGATTCTCGTATCCCTATCGAGCCATGTATCTATTATAGAACGTGAGTTCGACATAAGAAGTTGCGGCAAGCCGCCGAAGGAAAAATATAAAAAAACAAGTAAAGATAGATAAAAATATTTTTTTATAATTTTCTGATTCAATTTTTTTATAATTTTGAGGTCGTAGACCGACCTGTCATTATGCTCTTGGTCGCTGCGCTCAAAATTATCAGAAAATTTTATTTCAAAATTATAAGAAGTCTTTTTTTTAAGTCCAAAGAGTCCAAAGAGTCCGTAGACATTTATTGTTCCATGGATGTAGGATGGTCTACGGACTTTTAGGACTCTGAAGGACTATAAGAGCGGAAGTGGGAGAAATAAAAATCGGGCCATGCCGCTGGGGCGGCTAAAATAGATGAATGGGTGAATGGATGAATAGATTAAAAAGCGAGGCACGCACGAGCAGAGCCGGTGCCAGTACCACCGACTTTCGAAAAATTCCCAAAGTGGTAGCGGTAGTAGAAGGTGTATTCGAAGCTGCCTTTTTTTACTGTCTGCGTAGACGATGACCAATAGAAGGCTGGATACATATTCGTACCGCCGACGCTTTCGAAGCCAGTGCGCAGGGCTTCATAGCTGCCTGCGTCTGGTTCGTCAGTGCCCAGCATATGGTCCCACTGATCATTGCTTGCCAGCAACCATTTTCCACCCGTTACGGGAGTGGAGGTGTTCTTGGCAGAGCAGGCATTCTCTGCTTCATCCCATCTCATACCGGATCCCTCGTCGGTCAGTGCCAGTGCCAGGCCGTGGGTGTATGGTGTTTCCTCGCCTGTCTCGTTGCCCACGTAGATAATCATGGCCACAGCGGTGGTGCCGGCGTAGGTGGCGGCTGCTGCGGTGGCATAGATGTTGCCGTCGGTTCCGATTAGCTTGCCCTTGTCCGAGGTAGTGGCATCAGCAAGATTCTTTGGCAGAGCCTTACTCATCTTCACCGTAATGGAGTAGTAGTTGCCGGAAATGAAGGTTTTGGCCGAGGAAGTCGTGTAGGTGTAGGTGTCTGAGCCGTCGGTGGCGGTCAGGGTGATGGTCTTGGCCAATCCTGCTGCGGGGAAGGCCACGTAGAGCACGCCGTCGCCGTTATCGCCGTAGGTGGTGGAGGGGATGCTGGTCAACTCAACCGTGCTTGTGCCGTCGATGACGGTCAGCGCCGTAGGACTGATGAGAGCGTCGCTGGCCTTGTCCTTGAGGGTGAACTTGATGATAGCTTGCGAGGCAGCTACAAATTCGAGAGGATCAGTATATTCATTCGGAGTGACTTTATGGTTAATGTTATCGACGGTATAACTGCCGGAGGCAAGACGATCCGAAGCATAGTCATATTTCTTGCTGATGCTGTAGTTGTCATCCGTCAGCAGACCGACTTGTCCGGTATAGACAATATTATGGCCACCGAGGTAAAAATTCAAATCTTTTGTAGTATCTGGCGCTTTGCTCAGCGTGGCTGTGATTTCGGTCTCGCCGTCATCGCTGGGAGTAGCTCTCGCCGTGCCAAGTTTCTCATATTTTTCTTCAATGGCATCATACTGTCCCACTTCAATGGTCTCCTCACCGCTCCAGTAGGGTTTGATGGTGCCACCTTCCGCTTTCAGTGCGCGGGTGGTGGCGTCGCCCTTCGAGGCCTTGATGACGAGGGTGTAAACTTGTGGTTCTGTTGGGTTCTGGGGCTGGTCGATGATGTCGTCGTCGCTTGATGAGCAGGCGGTGAAGGCGGCTCCTGCGATGAGCAGGGCGGTGAGGGTCTTGAGGTTTGTCATCAACTTCTTCATAGCCATGTCCTCCTTCTCAGTTATCCCATACCTCGTCATCGTCTGGGGCGTCACCGCCGGCGGAGCATCCTCTTGTGTATGCACCGCGTGACACTTGCACTCCAAAAAGACTTGCTTGCAATAGTTGCACTTGTTTCATCGGGAAGACTCTCATCTTCGGTTTCTGATAATCTCTTTTCATCATTGTAATTTGTTTTATAAGTAGTTAATAAGAAATAGTTCGTGTGACAATTCGGCGGCAAAGTTACAAAGAATATTTGTTGCGGGCAAGCCGCCGAAGGAAAAATAAAAAAAAATGTGTTGCGGCAAGCCGCCGAAGGAAAAATAGGGAAAAACAATGAAAAATAGACAAAAATATTTTTATTTATTTTTAAAAAGTCCCGCAGAAATAAAAGAAATAACAGAAATTTTTATAATCCTAACATCGCGTTAGCCCTTTCCTTTATTTCTTTTATTTCTGCGGGACTTAAAATATTTTCGTCGGGGGAGAGGGTCTTCTATCCTCCGAAGCCGCCGCC
>JBGUMY010000409.1:0-2341 GCA_045117095.1 Bacteroidaceae bacterium
GGTGCCTTCATCATCATCATCTATGGCATCATCCAGCAATACGGACTCACAGGACTCGCTATCGCCACAGTGATGGCAGGTCTATTCCTGATTCTTTTAGGAGTGCTGCGTTTAGGTACCATTATCCGCTATATCCCCTACCCCATCATCGTAGGTTTCACCAGCGGTATTGCCCTGACCATCTTCTCCACTCAGGTGAAAGACCTCTTGGGGCTCCATATCGAAGGTTCTGTACCTGCCGACTTCATCGAAAAGTGGATTTGTTACATCCAGAACTTCTCCACCGTCGATTTAGCCACAGCCATTGTGGGCATCCTCTCTGTGGTCATCATTGCCTGCACACCCTTCATCAGCAAGAAGATACCTGGTTCTCTTGTGGCACTCATCATCATGACGATTGCAGGCATCATCATGACGAATTACTTCGGTATCCACGTTGATACCATTGGAGACCGCTTCGACATCAACCCTTCCGTACCAGATGCTGACATCCCTGCTTTGGATTGGGAGAACATCAAGGGACTCATCTCACCTGCCATCACCATTGCCGTGTTGGGTGCTATCGAGAGTTTGCTCTCTGCGACAGTAGCAGATGGTATCATCGGTCATAAACACGACTCCAACCAAGAGCTGATTGGTCAGGGTGTGGCGAATGTGATCAGTCCCATCTTTGGCGGTATTCCTGCCACTGGTGCCATCGCACGTACCATGACCAATATCAACAATGGCGGTCGCACCCCTATTGCAGGTATCATCCATGCTGTGGTGCTCCTGCTGATTTACTTCTTCCTCATGCCCTACGCCAAGTACATTCCTATGGCTTGTTTGGCTGGTGTGCTGGTGGTGGTGAGCTATAACATGAGTGGTTGGCGTACCATCCGTGAGATGATGCACAATCCCAAGAGCGACATTTTTGTGCTGTGGCTCACCTTCGGACTTACGGTTATTTTCGACTTGACCATTGCCATCGAAGTGGGTCTGATGCTGGCTTGCCTGCTTTGCATGCGCCGTATGGCGGAGACCACTCAGGTCAGCGTGTTGACTGACGATGATGAGATTGATCCAACAGCAGAAACCGATTTAGCAGAAAACCCCAACATCGAACATCTCACCATACCAGAGCATGTGGAGGTGTACGAAATCAATGGTCCTTACTTCTTCGGTATTGCCAACAAGTTTGAGGAGGTGATGGTACGCATGAAGGAGCGTCCACAGGTACGTATCATCCGCATGCGTAAAGTGCCATTCATCGACTCCACAGGTATGCACAACCTCACCAACCTTATCGAAATGTCGAAGAAGGAGAACATCAAGATTATCCTCTCTGGTGTCAATGACTACGTGCATGGCGTGCTGGTCAAGAATGGCTTCAACGAACTGATTGGCGAAGAGAACATTTGTCCGAACATCAATGTCGCACTCGAACGAGCCCAACAATAAGACCCTTGCCATCATTGGTGGAGGTGCTGCCGGCTTCTTTCTGGCCATCAATGTAAAAGAACTGATGCCAGAACTGGATGTCACCATCTTCGAGCAACAAAAGAAAGTGCTGGCCAAGGTGGAGATATCGGGTGGAGGACGCTGCAACTGCACCAACACCTTTGCTGAGGTAAAAGACCTGAAGCAGGTCTATCCACGTGGTGCCCAACTCCTCAAGCGGCTTTTCAAGCAGTTTGGTCCTGCCGATGCCTACCAATGGTTTGAAAGGCATGGCGTACCCCTCACGGTACAGGAAGACCAATGTGTCTTTCCTGCGGCGCATGACAGCCACGCCATTATCGACTGCTTCCTGCGTGAAACCAAGCGATTGGGCATCCACCTTCAGTTAGGCGCCAAGATAGAAGATGCAGAAGCACTCCTCCAGCAATTCGATTATGTGGCAGTCACCATTGGAGGAACGCCACACAAGGCAGGATGTGTGCCCAGCCTTTTCACCTTCACTATTCCCGACCAAGAACTGACAGCACTACAAGGGTTGGTTGTTCCCAATGCCCTTGTTGGCATCCCCTCCACCTCGTTTCGTAGCCAAGGTGCTTTGCTCATCACCCATTGGGGGGTGAGTGGCCCTGCCATTCTAAAACTCTCCAGTTATGCCGCACGTCATCTGGCAGAACAGGATTACCAATCTCCCCTACGCATCAATTGGACTGGTGAAACCGATGCTGAGGCGGTACGTCTACACATTATTTATATATTAGAGCAGAACGCCCAACGGCTCATCGACCATGCCAAGCCCTATGGTTTACAAACACGTCTTTGGACTTATCTGCTTAGCAAAGTGGAACTGCAAGGTAAACGATGCAACGAACTGGGCAAGAAAGGCCTCAACCGACTCGTCGAA
>JBGUMY010000410.1:0-5112 GCA_045117095.1 Bacteroidaceae bacterium
AAATCCAAAACTATCATATCTAATCATGGGAAAAGTTCTTATCATCGGTGCAGGAGGTGTTGCCTCGGTGGCTGCACATAAGGTCGCTCAGAACAGCGACGTGTTTACGGACATCATGATTGCCAGCCGCACGGAATCGAAGTGCAAGGTGTTGGCAAAGGCGATTGAGGACAAGGGGTTGGTACCTGCGGGCAGCATCAAGACGGCACGTGTGGATGCTGACAACGTGCCCGAACTGGTGGCGCTCTTCAATGCGTACAAGCCCGACCTCGTGATGAACTTGGCACTACCCTATCAGGACTTGACAATTATGGAGGCTTGTCTGCAGAGTGGTGTGAGCTATCTCGATACGGCCAATTATGAGCCAAAGGATGAGGCACACTTCGAGTACTCATGGCAGTGGGCATTCAAGGAGCGCTTTGAGCAGGCTGGTTTGACAGCCATCCTCGGTTGTGGCTTCGACCCTGGCGTGACCAGCATCTATACTGCCTACGCAGCGAAGCACTACTTCGATGAGATTCAGTATCTCGACATCGTGGATTGCAATGCGGGCGACCACCATAAGGCATTTGCCACGAATTTCAACCCTGAGATCAATATCCGTGAGATTACCCAGAAGGGACTCTATTGGGAAGATGGCAAATGGGTGGAGACGGAGCCATTGGAGATTCACCAGCCCCTCACCTACCCTGAGATTGGTCCGAAGGAGTCATATCTGTTGCACCATGAAGAGATTGAATCGTTGGTGAAGAACTACCCCACCATCAAACGTGCCCGTTTCTGGATGACGTTTGGCGAGCAATATCTGAAGCACTTGGATGTGATTCAGAACATCGGTATGTCACGTATCGATGAGATTGAATATATGGCTCCGTTGGCTGAGGGGCAAGGAGCAGGGGGCAAGGAGCATGAGATGGTGAAAGTGAAGATTGTGCCTTTGCAGTTCTTGAAGGCTGTGTTGCCCAACCCACAAGAGTTGGGTGAAAACTACGAAGGGCAGACCAGCATCGGTTGCCGCATCCGTGGTTTGAAGGACGGTAAGGAGCGCACCTATTACGTCTATAACAACTGCTCTCACCGTGCCGCCTACGAAGAAACAGGCATGCAGGGTGTAAGTTACACGACAGGAGTGCCCGCCATGATCGGTGCAAAACTGTTCATGCAGGGTAAGTGGAAGCGTCCAGGCGTGTGGAACGTGGAAGAGTTCGACCCAGATCCCTTCATGGAGCAGTTGAACACCCAAGGACTCCCTTGGCATGAACAATTCGATGTGAATCTTGAATTATAGGAGCAAGGGGCGAGGGGCAAGGAGCAAGAACTAAAATCTTGTGAAGAGCGGCTGACGGAAATCTCTCGCTTATTAGGTGGATTGAAAAAGTCTCTCGAGGATAAAATGAATAATAATACTTAAAAAAATGGCAAAGAAAGAGAAAGAAGAGGAAAAATTGACGCCGCAGCAGCAGAAGATGAAAGCACTTCAGGCTGCAATGGATAAGATTGAGAAGAGTTTTGGCAAGGGCGCCATCATGAAGATGGGCGAGGAAAACATCGAAAATATCGATGTAATTCCTTCTGGCTCTATTGGTATGAATTTGGCTTTGGGTGTGGGTGGCTATCCCAAAGGACGTATCATTGAGATTTTTGGTCCCGAGTCCTCTGGTAAGACAACTTTGGCCATTCATGCGATTGCTGAATGTCAAAAGTCAGGAGGTGTGGCTGCTTTCATCGATGCAGAGCATGCCTTCGACCGTTTCTATGCAGAGAATTTGGGCGTGAACATCAATGACCTCCTCATGAGCCAGCCTGACAATGGTGAGCAGGCCTTAGAGATTGCCGACCAGCTCATCCGTTCGAGTGCGGTGGACATTATTGTGATTGACTCTGTGGCTGCACTCACGCCCAAGGCGGAAATTGAGGGCGACATGGGCGACAACAAGGTGGGTCTTCATGCACGTCTGATGAGCCAGGCACTACGCAAGCTCACAGGCACCATCAACAAAACGAACACGACTTGTATCTTCATCAATCAGTTGCGCGAGAAGATTGGCGTCATGTTTGGCAGTCCTGAAACGACCACTGGTGGTAATGCGCTGAAGTTCTATGCCAGCGTGCGTGTCGATGTACGCAAGATAGGAACCATCAAGAACGGCACCAACGTGTTGGGCAGCCGGACCAGAGTGAAGATTGTGAAGAACAAGATGGCTCCCCCATTCCGCAGCTGCGAGTTCGACATCATGTTTGGCGAGGGCATCAGTCGGAGTGGAGAATTGGTTGACCTCGGCGAGGATACCGGCATCATCAAGAAGAGTGGCAGTTGGTACAGCTACGGAGCCACCCGTCTGGCACAAGGTCGCGATGCCACCAAGCAGATGTTGATTGACAATCCCGAACTGGCCGAGGAAATTGAGACGAAGATCAAGGAGAAAATCTCAGAGGGTGGATATACCCCATCTCCCAAAAGCGAGAGCGAAGAGAGTAATTGATAGGAGCATGAAGCAAGGGGCAAAAGCATTCATGAAACATATCGATTGGAAGAATGAAGTGGAGGATTACCTCTTCATCACCTTCGGTCTGCTGCTTTATGCCATAGGGTGGACGGTTTTCCTGCTACCCTATGAGATTCCATCGGGCGGGCTGACAGGTGTTTCCGCATTGATCTACTACACGACAGGCTTGGAGATGCAGGTGTCTTACCTCATCGCCAACGCCTTCTTGTTGTTGATTGCCATGAAGATCTTGGGCATCAGATTCTGCCTCAAGACCATCTATGCCGTATTGGTGCTCACCTTTTTCTTATGGGCATTGCAACGTGTGCTGCTGGCTCAAGAAGGAGAAGGAGCCACGCATCTTCCCCGTTATTTGGGCGAAGACCAAGGACTCATGGCCGTGCTGTTCGGTTCTTCCATCTGCGGCATGGGATTGGCGCAATGCTTTCTTCATCAGGGCAGCACGGGTGGCACAGACATCATTGCCGCGATGGTGAACAAATACCGCCATGTCAGCTTAGGACGTATGCTGCTCTATATCGACATCTTCATCGTCGGCGCTTCCTATCCCCTCTTGCATGACTGGCAACGTCTGGCCTTTGGTTTTGTCGATATGTTTGTGTGCAACATGGTGCTCGACTATGTGATGAACTACGTGCAACAATCCGTGCAGTTCTTCATCATCACCAAGAAGCCGCAAGAAATCTACGAGGGCATCAGTACTGAACTGGAACGCTCTGCCACCCTGCTGCCAGGCACAGGTTGTTATAGTGGCCAACCTGTCAGCGTGCTGATGGTCGTCGCCAAGAAGAGCCAATCTGTTGCCCTTTTCCGTCTGGTCAAAGCCATCGACCCCACTGCCTTCATCTCACAAACGAAAGCTGAGGGTGTGTATGGCGAGGGGTTTGCACAATTGAAATAGTATCCCCTTATGTCGTCTTCCCAGACACTATCCGTTTGATTTCATTCAATTTGTTCAGTGCCTCCAAGGGGGTGAGGCTGTTGATGTCGAGGTTCATGATTTCATCACGAATCTGACAGAGCACGGGATCATCGAGTTGGAAGAAACTGAGTTGCACACCACTCTTGCTGACCGACTGGATGGTCTCGGTCTTGGGACGACTGATGCCATCACCTGAATTATTGGCTTCCAGCTCTTTCAACACTTGCTCAGCCCGCGTCACCACGTTGGGCGCCATACCCGCTATTTTCGCCACATGGATACCGAAGGAGTGTTCGCTGCCACCTCTGACCAGTTTACGCATGAAGATGACACGTCCGTCCACTTCCTTCACGCTCACATTGTAGTTCTTCACCCTTGGCAACATCTTCTCCATCTCGTTCAACTCATGATAGTGGGTGGCGAAGAGTGTCCTCGCATGGGCTTTGGGGTTCTCATGAATATGTTCCACGATAGCCCAAGCAATGGAAATTCCATCGTAGGTCGAAGTGCCACGTCCCAACTCGTCGAAGAGCACCAAGGAACGGGCACTGAGATTGTTCAGGATGCTGGCAGCCTCATTCATCTCCACCATAAAGGTCGATTCACCCACAGAGATATTGTCGGAGGCTCCCACACGGGTGAAAATCTTGTCAGCCAAACCTATCCTCGCACTGTCGGCAGGAACGAAACTACCAATCTGTGCCAAAATGGTAATCAATGCCGTCTGTCGCAAGAGGGCTGACTTACCAGCCATATTAGGTCCTGTCAGGATGATAATCTGCTGCTTATCAGCATCGAGATAGAGGTCGTTCGCCACATATTCTTCCCCCACAGGCATGTGCCGCTCGATGACAGGGTGACGTCCCTGCTTGATGTCGATGACCAGACTCTCGTCCACCACAGGGCGGTTGTAGCGATACTCCTTGGCAGCCATCGCAAACGACAGCAGACAATCCATCTGACCAATCAGATGTGCATCCGTCTGAATCTGTGGGATGTAGTTGGCGGCATCCATCACCAATTCGTTGAACAACCGCATCTCCAAACTCAATATCTTCTCCTCCGCACCCAAAATCTTCTCCTCATATTCTTTCAGTTCCTGCGTGATGTAGCGTTCTGCCTGCGTGAGCGTCTGCTTACGAATCCAGTCATTCGGCACAATATCCTTGTAGGTGTTCCTCACTTCAATGTAGTAGCCAAACACGTTGTTGAAGCCGATTTTCAGGCTCTGAATGCCTGTCGCCTCAATCTCCCGCTGCTGCATCTGCAAGAGGTAATCCTTGCCTGAGTAGGCAATCTGCCGCAACTCATCCAGTTCGGGGTTCACGCCATCGGAGATCACACCGCCCTTGGCCAATTGGACAGGAGGCGAAGGTTTCAGCTCCCTTTCAATGCGTTCACGCAGCGTCAGACAGGCGTCCAACTGCTCTCCAAACCGTTGCAGGCTCTCACTCTCAGCCTCCAGACAGAGTTGCTTGATGGGTTCGATGGCTTTCAAGGCATTCATCAGTTGTGCCATCTCACGAGGACTGACACGTCCTGTTGCCACCTTGCTGGCAATACGTTCCAAGTCTCCAATCTGATGCAAAAGTTCTTCGATGGCATCCCTCAAATCAGGTTCTTTGAAGAAGTGTTCCACCACATTCTGACGTTCCACAATGGGCTTCACATCTTTCAGCGGAA
>JBGUMY010000411.1:0-8387 GCA_045117095.1 Bacteroidaceae bacterium
GTTTTGGGCATCCCATGCAGCACGTTGTTCTGCCACGTTCTTGGCAGCGGTCTGTGCATCCAGTGAGAGAGGAGCTTGATTTTCCACCTGACGACGCACGTGATCTCCCATGATTTCATCAAGGGTGTAGGGTTTGTCTTGTCCACGTGTTTGGGTGAACCAAGTTCCGTCACCATTGGAGTAAAAGTGCATGTCCTCTCCGTTTGCAGGGTTGCGGAAAACGATGTCTCCGTCTGGAAGCTGCTTCACATAGGGTCTGAGGTGCGCGGGATAGTCGGATGGATTGAATTTGTTGGGATCGGGTGGAGGAGGGGGAGTGTCACCTCCGGTAGGCGTTTCTCCCTCTTCATCTGTATCATCCTTGCCGTCTTGACGAGGTGGTTCCAGTCCGTCCGAATTCGGAGTGCCAGTGGGCATGTCTGGGGGTGGAGGTGGTGTGCCTCCCCCTCCAATGATTGAGGAAGTCAGGGTGCTGGCAATTTCTGCTCCTGTGCTGCCTGCCAGACTGGCAATCGTTGTGCCCATGAGCAGGGAAACCACCGTGGATATGGTGTTGATGACAGCAGTTTCCTTCACATCGGTGTGCTCTTCCAGTCCCAAGGGGTCGCTTTCGCCCTTTACCCATGCTATCAAATCATCCAGGAACTCTTTCAACTCTCCTTTATCTTGATCGGTGAGATCTGGGTTTCCCCCTTCAGGATTGTCCCCATTGGGCTTGTCTGGATGATTGGGATCATCGGTATTGTTGCCGTAGGGATCTTTTATGTCATCATCGTCATCATCATCATCGTCATCATCCTCCTCGTCACCGTCCATCACGACATTGTCATCACCTATCAGAATTTGCTCCACTAAGAAATAGATACGAGGACCGGGCTTTGAAGTTGGGTAACCTTCCCATGTCTTAGCCTTACCGCCACTGAGCATCAATATCAGGTCACGCGCATCCTCAAAATAGATGAATTGTGTCAAAAACTTCTCACCAACTATGTTATCATATCGAGCAGAAGCTTGGTCATGATCACCATCGTCCCAGTTGATTGCCACCGCATCCTTCGCTTCACTAAAATAGGAGATTTCCATTCCTTCCCGTTTGCCGGAATAGATTCTGATGCGTTCGAATTTTATCGTTACGGTCGATGTGCATGAGCCTGAATGTGGTACATCCTCGCCGTCATCGTTTTCTTTTGTGCCAATCACCCCTCCCCATTTGTATTGGAAAGAGTAGTCCACTTCATATTTCTTGTCGGTATAGATGCAGAATGCGGCTTCATGGATAGGCACACCTTTGATGCCGTAAAGATTCATGTAATCAAAATGGCCCGTGTAAGCAAAAGGAGCAGATTTTCCGTTTTCCTCGGAGGTTAATAATTCCTCGGTAAAATTGGCGCCAGCAAAAGGCTTGAGTCTCATTCCGTAGATTCTTACTCCCTTCTCCTTGATAATCTTGAACACATCGATATCGCCTTGATAATAGGTGCGTTGGACGTCTCTATAGTTGATATCTTGTAGGTGGTAGAATTCTACGGGGTCAACCCATTGGGTGCCCTCTATGTGAAAACGTTGTTCACCGTCAGCCCATGCGGACAAGTGTGCCAGAATGGCGAGTATCAAAAGTATTTTTTTCATGTTTTGTTCCGTTTTTCTGTTACTTCACCCTTGGACAGTGGTCTTTGATATAATTATACACAAAATCGAAGTCCTCGTCGCGAGCATAGACTTGGTTGTTGGAGAGAATCTCCCGAATCTTGATGACATTGCCCCATCTCCCGCGTTTCACACTGCGCACACTGGAAAAGTCGGAATACATGGAAGTTCGGGCTGCTGAGGAGATACCTAATCCCATCATGCCAGGCTTGCCTGCCAGTGCACCTGCCACAGCGGTGACGGCACCGATTTTCTGTGCCTTCTTAGCTTGTTCAGGGATTTGCTCGTGGTTGACTCCGTGCTCGTCCATCGTGAAGAGGATGGTGTACTTGCCCCCATAGATGAGGGCGATGATGGCATAGGAGAGCAAGATAATAACGGCAAACACGCCCATGAGAATCAGGAAGGGCCAAGTAATCCCCCAAATGTCTTTCCAATCCCATCCGTCGTCGCAGACTTGGAATAAGATGATCATTGCCCAGATGCCCACGAATATCCAGAAGAAGATTTTCACCACCAAAAGTAGGATGGTGGGATTCTTCCACATGTTGAGGGGGTAAATCCAGCGATATTTGCCATCATCACACAACGTGACACCTTGCTTCAACACTTCAGGATCATACGACTTCTGTATTCGCTTCTTGCCGGTGACAGTGGCAGCAAGTGGCACTTGGGCGTTTGACGTTGAGGGTTGAAGGTAGGGCGCTGGGGGTGGGGGCGGTATCTGTGTCTGACCAGGTGGGGGTGGGGGAGGAACAGCGTTGGCTGGTGTATGGTATGAAACTGGAGAAGCCTGTGCGGCAGGGGCAGGCGAGGTGGCTGCAGTTCCACAGGAGAAACAGAACTTTGCGTTGTCGGGCAACTGAGTGCCACAGTTTGAACAATACTTCATAGGTTTTGATGTTTCAGGAGTTTGGGGCAAAAATACTAAATATATTTATATTAGACAAGCGTTTTTATTTTTTTTGTCAAAAAAAGGCTGACATCGGGTGTGATGTCAGCCTTTCTATTCAGTTTTGTCTTTGCCAGATGCTTATTCAGCAACTTCTTCTGTCTCCTCGTTCTCTTCTACAGGAGCCTCTTCCTCTACTGCTGGAGCAGCTTTGGGAGCCTCTTCTTTCTTGGCAGGAGCCTTCTCGCCTTCCTCGTTGACCACCTCAAATGGGATGGCAACAGAAACCTCGCGATGGAAGTGTGCCAAAGCCTCGTAGTTGCCGAGGGTCTTCACACCCTTGATGGAGATGAGTTTGCTGTCGATTTCGAGACCTTTCTCAGCCAATGCAGCGGCGATTTCCTTAGGACCAACAGAACCGTAAATGTTGCGGCCTTCAGAAACACGAGCCTTGATGGTGAGAGAGACACCCTCAAACTTCTTGGCCTGAGCCTCAGCGTCAGCCTTGATCTTTGCAATTTTGTGAGCACGCTGCTTCAATTCCTCGTTGAGTTGCTTGATAGCCTTCTCAGTAGCGAGCACTGCGAAACCCTGAGGAAGCAGATAGTTGCGGCCGTAACCGTCCTTGACGGTGAGCACTTCGTCCTTATAGCCTAAACCGAGGACATCTTTCTTAAGAATGATTTTCATACTGTCTTACCTCCTATTTTTTATTTCATCAAGTCTGTTACGTATGGAAGGAGTGCAAGGTGACGAGCACGCTTGACTGCCTGTGCGACGCGGCGCTGATACTTCAGAGAAGTGCCTGTGATGCGGCGAGGAAGAATCTTTCCCTGCTCGTTGAGGAACTTCTTCAGGAATTCTGGATCCTTGTAATCGATGTACTTGATACCGCTCTTCTTGAAACGGCAATACTTCTTCTTCTTAACGTCAACTGTCGTAGGAGTTAAGTATCTGATTTCTGATGGTGCTGTCATGATTATGCCTCCTTGTTCTTGTTACGACGCTTTTCAGCGTATGCTGCAGCGTACTTTTCATTCTTGACTGTGAGATAGCGGAGCACGCGCTCATCGCGACGCATGTGCAACTCGAGTTTAGCAATCACTGTGGGCTCGGCCTTGTACTCAATCATCTGGTAGAAGCCAGAACCCTTTTTCTGAATAGGATAAGCAAGTGACTTCAACCCCCAGTTCTCGGTGCTGATGATTTCGGCACCTTTCTCCGTGAGGTAGTTGACAAACTTATCTGCCGCTTCCTTCATCTGAACATCAGACAAAACGGGAGTTAAAATGAAAACGGTTTCGTATTGATTCATAAGATCAATAATGTAAGTTTTGTTTGTTAATAATAATGTTATTTCTGCTCCTGATTTTTCAAAGGTGGTACAAATCGAATACAGAGGCAAAAGTTCTTTTGACTATGCTGAGATGCAGCCCACTTTCTTCAAAAGCGGTGCAAAGGTACGAATAAGTAGGGACATGACCAAATAAAACAATTATTTTTTGTGTCTTGTCGGACGAAAGTACGTTCGATGCAGCCAAAGTACGAATAAATAATGAATAAATGGAGGTGAAATGAAGTTTTTTGAGCCTCAAATGCAATTTTCTTGCTGAAAAGTTTCGCCATGTAAAGAAAAAGTAGTTATTTTGTGCCAAATTTGAATGAAACTCAATAAAACATACAATACAATGAAAAAGAATCTCGGTATTTTACTCATCGTGTTAGGCGCACTTTTGCTTATCCTTTGTGCCCTCGTTCCATTTATGGGTGACTTGGCTGACCAGAATTGGTACACTTGGGGCAGTCTCCTCATCATCGTTGCAGGTCTTCTGACGCATATCTTCATGAACAAGAAGGTAGAGGACGTTTGATGCGTTCCTGCTTATGACGAAGGCATGCCGATAGGTTTGGTGTGCTTTGTGAACAAACAATAAAGGTGGATTTCCTTCCGGAGTCCACCTTTTTGTGTTGAGTTGTCATGCTTGTTGCGAAGCATGGTGATATAAGCTTCTTCGTTATTCTTCTTGCTCAGCGTCGCTCTT
Source organism: Bacteroidaceae bacterium (assembly GCA_045117095.1). Taxonomy (GTDB): domain Bacteria; phylum Bacteroidota; class Bacteroidia; order Bacteroidales; family Bacteroidaceae; genus Minthosoma. Next base: position 4,582 of record JBGUMY010000411.1, read on the forward strand.
GTCGGTGATGACGAGTTTGTAACCCTTTCCATGAACGTTGATGATTTCCACGTTGGGGTCTTCTCTCAAGTGTTTGCGCAACTTGGTGATATAGACGTCCATCGAACGCGCATTGAAATAGTTGTCATCAATCCAGATGGTTTTCAAGGCGTAGTCGCGTTGCAACAATTCGTTTTGGCGATTGCTCAGCAACGTGAGAAGCTCTGCCTCTTTGGTGGTCAGTTTCTCTTGCTTCTTGCCCAGGCTGAGAATCTGCTTCTGGGTGTCGAACGTGAACTTGCCAATCTGACGTACGGCCACATCCTTGTTCTTTTTGCCACGGACACGGCGCAGGATGGCCTCGATGCGGAACACCACTTCTTCCATGGAGAAAGGTTTGGTGATGTAGTCATCGGCTCCCAGTTCGAAACCTTCACGCACATCGTCTTTCAAGTTCTTGGCAGTAAGGAACATGAAAGGCATCTCGTAGTTCAGTTCACGGATTTTCTTCGCCAGTGTGAAGCCGTCCATGCGGGGCATCATCACATCGAGGATGCACAGGCTGTAGTTGCCTTGCAAGAAGGTGTCGAAACCTTCTTCACCATCTTGGCAAAGTGTGGTGTTGTAGCCTTTAGCCTCCAAATATTCGCGGAGCAGCATACCTAAACTCTCGTCGTCTTCGCAAAGAAGGATGTTCACTTCTTCAAGTCTGTCGTCTGTAATCATAATCGTGTCAATTTTAATTTGTTATTACGTTATTTCGTTATCTTGTTAATTGCATTTTGTTGTCACATCTTGGGGCTGAAATTCGCCCAGCGCGTGGGCTGGTTAATCGTTCATCCTCAGTTTGATGATGAATTTGGTACCGATGCCCAATTCGCTTTCTGCCACGATGGTTCCCTTGTGGTCCTTGACAATCTTATAAACGTAGGCAAGGCCGAGTCCGAAACCTTTCACGTCGTGCAAGTTGCCCGTGTGGACACGATAGAACTTCTCGAAAATACGTTTCAGGTCTTCTTTCTTGATGCCGATACCATTGTCCTTGATGGAGATGCAGAGCAAGCCGGGTTCGTTCCATGTCTCCACATTCAATTCGAGGTCGGCATCTTTTCTCCTGTACTTTACGGCGTTGTCCATCAGATTGAAAATGACGTTGGTGAAGTGCATGTCATCCACGCAGACAACGGGCTCTTGGGCATTGAGGTTCGTGATAATCTTGCCGCCATTCTTTTCCACTTTCAGGGCAAAGGTGTGGGTCACGCCAGCAATTAGTTCGTTGATGTCCACTTCCTTCATGTGCAGGTTGGCGCGTTGGTTCTCATACATGGAAAGTTGCAAGACTTTCTCCACTTGGAAACGAAGCCGTTTGGTTTCGTCAATGATGGTGGAGGTGAGCCGCTTCAGAAGGGCTGGGGTTTTATTGACGGAGTCATCACCCAACATCTGTGCTGCCAACGAGATGGACGAAATGGGTGTCTTGAACTCGTGGGTCATGTTATTGATGAAGTCGTTCTTCAACTCTGTCAACTTTTTCTGCCTGAACACCAAGAGTAATGTGACGATGAAGGTAACCAGCAAGATGAGGGTGAAGAGGAGTGACGGCATCATGAACCACATCGAACGCCACATGTACTTGCCGAGATCGGGAAAGTGTACGGTTAGGATGCCGCTGCGTTGAACAGGGTCATTCTTGAACAGGGTCTCAGTGAAAGTCCTGTCATTGCCTTTTTCTTCGTAGTCTGCACATTGATAGACTTTCTGTCCGTTGTTGGTGCTGACGGAGAAGTGGTAATGCATATTGATGCCGTTGTTGGTGAGTTGCGTCTTCAGTATCTGGTCGAGTTCCTTGAAGTCGATGCGCTCGCTCAGCGGACGGTCGCTGGCTGTGTAGAGGATGTTGTAGATCACCTCATCGACCAGCTTCTTCTCTGTTGCATACCGCATGTCCATGATTTCCTTGAGCGAACGCAAACGTTCGTTGTTGTTGGACGTCTTGCGGGTGAAGTACTTGTCTGAGAGGTTGGTGCTGACAGTTGTTTCGCGCGAAGTGAATACGCTTCCGTCTTTGGCTATGACCTGATGAGTGCGCTGCACCACAGAGGAGTCGGTGTTGGCATAGACAGAATCATAAGCCGTTGCAATGCCATTCAGCGCATCAGAGCCTTCCTCCAAATAGCGTTTGGCTTCCGACAATTCCAGTTGGTGCGCCGTCTCGTAGAGACTTCGGCTCACGGATTCCTCGAAATGCTCGTAACGCAAGGAGGTGATTTCCTCAATGTACCGCATCTGCATCATGAGCAGACTGGCAAAGGAAATACCCATGACGATGGCGAGTATGGTGATGGTCGATTTCTTCATCTTCGTTAATTTGATGCCACAAATTTAGTGCATATCTTAAAATGAAAACGTGAAATTAACGGGAAATATTGTTTTTAGGTTAAAATTTTTGCAATTCTTATCAAGAAGGTTTTTACAAGTTGTGATTTTGTTAATTATAAAAGGAGGAACTCGCCTGAGTAAGTTCCTCCTGATAATGTAGGCGATAGCATGTCGCCGTTGGAATTTCTGCCATGTTAATCCTCGTCCTTGTTCTGCTCTTCGAACTCCTTCATGAGCTTCTGCTGCATGTCGGTTGGAACGAGTTCGTAAGAGGCGAACTTCATGATGAAGCTGGCACGACCGCCCGTGATGGAACTGAGGGTGGTGGAGTAGCTGGCAAGGCTCTTCAATGGCACCTTTGCAATCAGCTTCTCATAACCGCTCTCGCTCTCACTGCCGATAATCATACCACGACGACCCTGAAGGTCAGACATCACGTCACCCATCTTGTCACCTGGCACGAATACCTCTACGTCGTAGATAGGCTCCAACAACTTTGGACCAGCCTCTTTGAAGGCATCAGAGAAAGCGTGACGACCTGCAAGCATGAACGAAAGTTCGTTGGAATCTACGGGGTGCATCTTACCATCGTAAACTACCACACGCACGTCGCGAGCATACGAACCCGTCAGAGGACCTTGCTCCATGCGGCTCATGATACCCTTGAGGATGGCGGGCATGAAGCGGGTATCGATAGCACCGCCCACCACAGAGTTGATGAACACGAGCTTGCCGCCCCATTCGAGGTCGATCTCTTCCTTACCTTTTGGCGTGATCTTGAACTCCTGATTGCCGAACTTGTAAACGGTTGGGTCGGGCATGCCGTCGTAGTAAGGCTCCACAATGAGGTGTACCTCACCGAACTGACCTGCGCCGCCCGACTGCTTCTTGTGACGATAGTCGGCACGGGCAGCCTTTGTGATGGTCTCACGATATGGAATCTTGGGCTCTTCAAACTTGATGCCAATCTTCTCGTTGTTCTCCATGCGCCACTTCAATGTGCGGAGGTGGAACTCACCCTGACCCTTCACGAGTGTCTGCTTCAATTCCTTCGACTGCTCAAGGATCCAAGTTGGGTCTTCCTGCGACATCTTCTGGATGGCAGATACCATCTTTTCAGTGTCGGCTTCGTTCTCAGCCTTGACGGCACGGATGTATTTGGGATCAGGATATTTCACGAAATTGAAACGATGCTCACAATCCTTGCCTGCCAGCGTGTTGCCTGTGCGCACATCCTTCAGTTTCACGGTGCAACCGATATCGCCAGCCACGAGTTCTTCCACCTTGATGCGGTTGGCACCTGCACAAACGAAGAGCTGTGCCATGCGCTCCTTGGAACCACGGTCTGTGTTGGTGAGATCATCACCTTCGTGTACCTTACCAGACATCACCTTGAAGTACTGCACACCACCGATGTGTGGCTCGTTGGCAGTCTTGAAGAAATAGAG
>JBGUMY010000412.1:0-16400 GCA_045117095.1 Bacteroidaceae bacterium
ACCGTGAGCGTCACGGTAGATTGGTCGCGCTTGCTGTCATATTTCGATGCAGCTTCAACGGCATACCAGCGGTCGGTCTGCACCTCACCACCAGCCCAGAGGCGATGTGCCGCTTCGTTCTTGTCTGTCACCTCCACAAAGAAGCGGTGCATCGTGTTGTCGTAGCCCAGCGAGATGTCGCCATTCAGCGAATTCTTGCCAATCAGATGACTGGCCTTGCCTTCCTTGCACACAAACACCTGCTCAGTGCCCAGCGTGCCACATTTCAGTTCGGCTTTCACCCGCCACTCAGCCTGCATGTCCGTATAGGGCAGCGGATGGTTGAAGTCTAGTTTATACTCGCTGACATCCAGCGCCAGCTCACCTTTCCCTGCATCCCAGTCCTTCAGGTTCCAGTCTGCCAACGTGTACACCTTCTGCTGAGCCTGCATCGTCAAGGAAAGCCCCAGCAACGTTAGTAGGATTGTCCGTTTCATTATTCTTGTTATTGTCGTTATTCGTTCGTATCAATGGTTATTTTTTACTTTTGTGGAGTTATGGAGAATTTATGGGGAAGTTATTGTGAAGTTATGGGGACGTATGTTATGCTGGTGGCAAAGTATTGTCCCTTTAACTCCCTTTATAACTCCCCTTTAACTCCTCTATTACTCCTCAACTTGCGTATTCCTATACTCCGTCGGGGTGATGCCGTATTCGGCCTTGAAGTTCATGGTGAAACTCTTGGCGGTGGTGAAACCTACGGCGTAGGCGATTTCTGTGACCTGCATTTGGGAGTCCTTCAGCAGCGCCTTTCCACGTTTGATGCGGATGGTGCGAATGAACTCCGAGGGACCACGCCCCGTGATGGCCATCAGTTTTTTGTAGAGCGTGGATCGCGACATCGCCACTTCGGCAGCCAATGTCTCGACGGAGAACTCAGAATCGCTGATGTGTTCCTCCACCAGGGCGATGGCCTTCTTGATGAACTGCTCGTCGAGCGGCGTGATGGTGATTTCGCTGGGTTCGATGTCCATCTTCTGACGGAATTGCTGGTGGTTGTTTTGTGCCCACTCGATGAACTTCTTCACCCGGAGGCGCAGCACGTCGATGTTGAAGGGTTTGGTGAGATAATCGTCAGCCCCTAGTTGCAATCCTTCGATGCGGCTGACATCGGTGGCGCGGGCGGTGAGCAGGATGATGGGGACGTGTGACATGCTGATGTCCTTCTTCACCCGTCGGCAGAGTTCGAAGCCGTCGATGCCAGGCATCATCACGTCGCTGATGATAAGGTCTATCTGTTCACGTTGCAGGATGTCGAGCGCGGCAGCACCATCGGATGCGGTGAAGACCTCGTAGGTCTCCTTCATGCACGAACTGACAAACGAAAGCATGTCTTGGTTGTCATCGACGATGAGGATGGCGGGACGTGCATGCGTGGGAGCCTCTTGGGAGGATATCTCCACGGGTTGGGATGCGGCGGTGACAAGCGGTTCACTCTCCACCGTTCCCTTTCCTTGCTCCAACGGCAGTCGAATGGTGAAGATAGTGCCCACGGGGGTGTTGTTGCCGACGCTGATGTCGCCCTGATGCAAGCGGACATAATCGTTGGCGATATGGAGGCCGATGCCGCTGCCCGTCTGCGAACTGTCGTTAGTAGCCGACTGGTAGAAGCGTTTGAAGATATTGGGCTTGTCGGCGTCGGGGATGCCCTTGCCCGTGTCGGCCACGGCAATGGTCACGTGGTCAGGTGCTGGATGGAACGACAAGGTGACGCTTCCCCCCGAGGGTGTGAACTTCAGCGCGTTCGAGAAGAGGTTGTAGATGACCTTGTTCATCTTCTCGTGGTCGTACTCCATGACGAAGTTGTCCACCTCGTGCTCAAAACCGAGGTGGATGCCCCGTTCCTCGGCATAGTCGCCGAAGGAGATGAGGATGCTGTTCAGGTGGTCCACGATGTCGCCGCGCCGCAGGTTCAGCGTCTCACCCCCAGCGTCCAGACGTCGGAAGTCGAGCAGGGCGCTCACCTCGTTCAGCAGCAGTTGGGCATTCTTTCGGATGTTGCGGAGCTGAGCCAGCAGGTTGTCGGGGGTCTTTCCCTCCTCCATCCGCTTCACCATCTGTTCCAAGGGCGAGATGATGAGGGTGAGTGGTGTGCGCAGGTCGTGGCTGATGTTGGTGAAGAACTGCAACTTCATCTCCGTGATTTGTTCCATCTTCTGCCGTTCCATCAGTTGCTGCTGACGTTCCGCCCGTTCCTGTTGCCGTTTCCGTCCTCTGCGCCATAGGAAAAAGGCGATGCCGATCACCACCACGAGATAGACCGCGTACATGGGCAGTGTGCGGTAGAAGGGTGGTGCCACATGGATGCGCAGTTCGCACGGGGGCGTCATGGTGCCATCCTCACGGCACACACACAACTGCAGCGTGTAGTTGCCGGGTGGCAGGGCATTGAACGACACCTCATGGCGGTCGGTGCTCACCCAGTTGCCCATCTGTCCCAACAGTCGGTAGGCGTAGCGTGTGCGCTGGATACCCTCCAGACTCCCCGAGAAGAACTTGACGGTGAGGTAGGCGGCGTCGTGACTGAGGCTGACCCTGTCCGTCCGTTCGTTGAGCAAGCTGTCGCCAATGGCAATCTCGCTGATGATGAGGTCATGCTCCTCATGCCTCACCGCCATGAGCTCTCGGGGATGGATGCTCATATATCCTTCGGTGCCTCCCATGAGGATTTCGCCATGTGGCGAACAGATCATGGCCTCGCTGTTGAAATAGAACTGTGGGATGCCCACGCTGGGCATGAAATGGCGGTGGATGAACTCGATGTCGCCCGTCTTTCGTCGCTCAGGCTGGATGCTCTTTACCGTGCCGCTCATGGTGCAGAGCCAATATGTGCCGTCCCGATCTCTGGCCATCCCCTTCACCACGTCGTTGCCGCAGGGGATGAAGGTGAGCGAGTCCCGCTGCTGGTCGAAGACGGTGACACCCTCCGTATGGGTCAGCATCATCAGTCCCTGCCGTTCGTCGGTCAGGATGCCCGTAATCATCTGGCTCATCCATCGCTGTGTCCCTTTCCGATTGCCAAAGCTGACGCTGCACTTGCCGCTCTTCAAGTCGTACGTCCACAGACCGTACACCGAGCCCACATACATCTTGTCTCCTCCGTCATAATACAGGCAGTTGCCATGGATGTCATCCCCCTCCTCTGTCGTGACCACGCTGGGACGCTCCTCCTCCACATGGAAGATGACCGTCTTCCCGATGGGTGACGACGTCCATATATTCCCCTTGTCATCGCCCGCTAACGTCCACGCCGTTTCCGAGGGGAAGGTGCCCTCATCGGCCGCATATCTTTTCCATCGTTGGGCATCCAGCAGATGGTAGAGTCCTTGGTTGTAGGTGCCAGCCCACACACCGCCCTGTCCGTCGCTGAGCAGCGCCATCACGGTGATGTTGGGCAATGCCGTCTTCACGATGTTGCCGTCGGTCTTCTCGATGTAGATGCCGTCGCCATCCGTACCCATCCACAGATTGCCATGTGTGTCGTAGGTCATGGCGAGGATGTCGCCACATTGGAGGGCATGGGGCTGCATGATGTTGTTGGCAGGGTTGGTGTAGGAGAGTCCCGTCTTCAGGTGTCCCACCCAGATGGTGCCATCGTGGTCGGCGGTGAGGCAGGTGGCGTTGTCCGATGCCAACGACAGCATCCTGTCATGCTGATGCCGCATGGCGGTGATGCCACCCGTCTTCTTGTTGTAGGCAAACACCCCCTGATGGTCGGTGGCTATCCAGATGTTGCCCCGTCGGTCATCCATCATGTCGCGGATGGCATTGTTCTGCGAGGCTCCTGATGACTGTGGTAGTTGCACCATCTCTCTCACGCATCTTCCCCCCACGATGTATCGGCAGATGTGCTCCTCGCGTGTGCTGTACACCCACACGGTGCCGTCGGCGTCAGCCAACAGACTGTGCTCACCCATCGACTGCTGCATGACCTCGGGCAGGGTCTCACGTTGCACCTCACCCGTCGTGCTGACGAAATGCCACACGGCATGTCCTGCACTGATGTAGAGGCCATCCGACATTTCCACCACCACGTTGGCCGACTTGCCTGGCAATGGCAGCCGCGTCATGCCCGCACCTTGTCCACCCACCCGTGGCCGCTCCCAAGTCTTCGTCTCCTGGGTGTGGCAGTCGTGCCGATAGATGCCGTGCTCGGTCATCACCCACAATGCCCCCTTGTCACCCACTTTCACCTTGTACTGCTCGTCGCATCGGATGCCGATGCCCGACAGCCATTCCGTGGCCGAAGCCACGAACCGAGCCGTGTGGGTGTCGTAGAGACTATATGCTCCGCTCTCACATTCTATCCAGATGCGCCCATTGGCATCCTCCTCTATCGATGTGATGGGGTTGTTGAACACCTCACGCAGTTGTGGGTGCCCACTCTCAGGGAAACGGGTCTTCACCTCATAGCCGTCGTAGCGGTTCAGGCCTTGGGTCGTGCCAATCCAGAGGTAGCCACGGCTATCCACCAGCAGACTCGTCACCGAGTTGCTGCGCAGACCGTTGCCGATGCCCAATGTCTGGAATGCCGTTTGGTCGCCAGGCATTCCAGACGTCCCGATTCCCGACGTGCTTTCGCCCGCCCTGAGCCTTTGCGCCGCTGCCATCTGGGCGATGCAGAGCGCCAGAAAGATGAATAACCCTTTCACACGATTGATGTTCTAAAATGCTGCAAAGATACGATTAAGTGAGAGAAAAACAAAATTTATTTCACGTACTTTTTTCCATTCTTAATATAGATGCCACGCAAAGCAGGGGTTTTCACCCGAATGCCCATCAGATTGTAGGTGGCATCCTCTGTGGTTTTCGCCGAGGCCTTCGTCTCGTGGATGCCCGTGGCATCGATGCTGACACAGTAGAGACGGAAGTTGTCCAGCTTGTAACGACCCGTGCAGTCCCACCAGTTCTCCTCATAATTGCGGTTCATGGCCACCTTGTTGTTATCCGTCCGCACACCGATCTCCAGCACCTCGCCATTTCCGATTGTCACCTCCACGGCCAATGTGGACATATTGCCCATATCGCCCGAAGCACCCGTCTCGTTGGTGTTCACCTCCTCGTAGCCAGCATAGGTGCGTGACTTCTCTTCTGGATGCAGTTCGTCCAGTTTATCGGCCATGTAGTATTCCTCCATGCCATAGTATTGCGCATGGTCGTTCACCAACAGGCGCTGACCCGTCAGGCGTGAGCAGCCCCCATCATAGGTCACGTTCATGTCCACGGTCACCCGATAGGTTCCTGCTGGCAGTCCGCTGATGCGCTGGTAGAGGTAGGTGTCGGGCACAGGTGCTGAGAGCAGGCAGTAGGAGTGGGTGCCGTCGGTGGTGAAGTCATTGTCCTCGATGGCTGTCCAACTGTTGATGCCCGCATCGGTCAGTTCTTGGGCATTGTGGCACTCTTTCCCTTCCACACGCATCATCCAGCCGTAAGGCACCGTATGTGCGGCATTGCCCACCGTCTCATCGTTGCCGTAGAGGTTCTCGAAACTTGGATTCATGATGAGGCTCGTGATTTCGTCGCCAGCCTTCCATCCAGCCCCAATCCTTGCCTCTCTCATCAAGGCTTCCAGTTGGTCGATGGTCGTGGCCACGGCTGCGGTCTCGAGGGTTGGGTACGCTGATTGATAATCGGCATCGACCGCATCGTGGAGCGTCCTCAATTGTTGTCCCGCTTGGGTGGCAGCCACCTGCGTGTCAGCCAAGGTCTCTTCGGCACGGCCAAGGACGGTGGCCAATTGTGCGTACTCCTTGATGCTCACGTTGACTGGCTCCACCCATGCCTGGATGGCCGTGGCGGCATCGTTCACATCGTCAAACTTCGCCCCTCTGTCTGCCAACAACGCGTCTCCTGTGGCTTTCGCCGCTTCCACCGACTTGCGGATGTTGCCCTCCATCTTCTGCTGCAGCAGTTCATCAGCCTGCGACACCGCATTCGTCAGATTGCTGACAGCTTCCTCCATGTCGGCACCCACGTAGTAGAGGCGCAGGTTCGTGAAGCAGTTCCAGAAACCATTGGCCGAACAGTCGAACTCCACCTTCAGCCGATGGTCGGTCACGGTCGTTTCCACCACATTATTGTAAAGTCCCAGCGCGAAATACTTCAAGGCCGTGGCGGCATCGTTCGGAACCCAGTACGCACCACCAGCATACCCCTCCTCGATGTCCGTCTTTCCACAGGCAAATACATTGTGTATGGTCACCTCGCCATCGTTCAGCCGCACTTTTGAGTTCACCTTGTACGTCGGACTCCCATCGCCCTCGTTCCAGTCGCTCTCGGCAGCGTTCCAGTCCCACGAACACCATTGGAAGCCCTGCACCTCCAGACGGTAATTGCCATTGGGCACATTCTCCACCACCTGCTCGGCCTTGAAGTCACCCCACCAGCGTTCCAGCACCTGTGTGCCCGCATCGATGCTGAAATCATTGAGGGTGGCTGTCCATCCACCTGTGCCGTCGAAGCGTCCGTTTACCAACAGGTCGGTCACATCAGTGCCAGCCGCGATGATGGAGTTCTTGGCCTTATCAATCAGGTCGGCCAACGTCGTGATGACCTCCTCTGCCTGTGCATTGTCGAAAGCGTGACTTTCTATCTTCTCCTTGATTTCGTTGTCGTAGAGGTAATCAGCCAGCGTGTTCATCTGTTCCGAATCCCCTTGCACGAGTGCAGCCTCCGCCTGTCCCAAGAGTTCGTCCAACGTCTCATAGCGTTCCTTGTTCTTGGTGGCCATCTCATAGTCACTCATGAACGCCGTGAAGTGAGCCTCCTGTGCCTCCTTGTCACTGCCAGCCAACACCTCGTTGGCCTTGCTGATGTCGGTCTGGAGCCGTTCGAGATAAGCGCCGCAGATACCAGCCTCACTGATCAGGCTTTGGCTGTTGGCGATGAGTGCGGAAAGCCGTTCCGCTACCGTCTTGTCGCCTAAGTACTCCAGTTTGAAGTCGTAGATGACACATTGTCCCACGTTGGTACCCTCAAACATGATGCCCACCTCAGCCTCGCCACTGCGGGTCTCGAAGCTGACCTCCGACAGGCCACGCCACCAACCCGTGTCGGGCAAGGGCTCACGGAAGAGCTTGTCACCCACCTTGGCATAGATGTAGGCGCCCGTCAGTGGATCTCCATCTTCGCCCGTGTGACGAATCCAGATACCATAATTGCTGAACTTGTATTTGCCATTAGGTAAATTCGTGACCAACTGATAGACCTTGTTGTCGCCAAAGGCACCAGCAGCCCACGAACCGAGCGTCTTGGCGTCATCGTAGAAGCCAGCCGCATCCGACTCGTTCATACCGCAGAAACTGGCAGGCACCATCGTCCAACCAGGCACATCGTGACCGTCGTTCACCCAATTCTCGGTGAGGTCAGGATTCTGCAGGTATCTCCACGTCACATCCACGGGCTGGTCGGCCGTAGCCTTCTGCATGCGGATGTCGAAGAGGGCATCTTCCACGTCAGCGATGGCGGCATCCAATTGCGCCTTCCCTGCCGAAGGGTCATTATAGACCGTCAGCAATGCGCTCACATCGTAGCCACCATCCTGCAACTCTGTCATCACATGGTGCAATGCCAACCTGCTGCCGAAGGTGGCATAATCGTCCTCAGCGATGATGTACCAGTCGATGGCACCCTGCTCTGCCGTCAGTACCGACAACAACGTCCATTTCTCGTACGACAGTCCCATCCACATGTCTGGATATTGTTCCCAAGCGAAGTCGGTGTCAGTCTTAGACGGTCTGATGCGGCAGCAGCCATCAGCCTGCTGTTCCACACACCATGTCGTGTTGCTTTCGCCCACATCACCATCGCATCCCACAAAGTCGATGTCGGCATACAGGTACCCCTTTTCACCCTGTATCGTCCATTCACTACCTTGTGAATGGAAGGTCAGCGGGGTTCCCTTGTCCGCAAGTGTGATCTGCATCCCCGTGGCGGCGACAAACTGCTCGGTGGATGGAAGGTAAAGATAGTAACTCTGCCCACTGGCAAGTGTGCCGTTAGGGACGATTGGTTTTTCCCATTCCGCAGCGCGGACGTGCATGACGGTTGCAAAGAGTGCTGCAACCCAACAAATCAAATGAATTCTTTTCATATCATATTAGGATTGATAAATAGTGGAATTTGGGGCAAAGTTATGGTGTTTTTCTTTCAGACAGGCGGCACGATGTTGACAAGAAGCGAAAATATGTTTCATTGTTGATAATAATGACCATCGTGGAAACATTTTTTCCCATTTCTAAAACATTCTTTCCTTTTTCTTCGGGAAAAAAGTGATACCTTTGCATCAACAAATGACGTATTCATACTATATGTGTCATGAATAAATTGAGATTTTTACTTCCACTACTGACGGCCCTGCTGCCGTTCACAGTTTCTGCCCAAGAGCAAAGTGCGGGAATGCCCACCGCTATGGAGTTGGCTGCCGACATGTATCCTGGTTGGAACCTCGGCAACACGATGGAGCCAGGTCTCTGCAACTGGATCAGTGACCCACTCAATTACGAGACGGCTTGGCAAGGCTCGAAAACCACGCAAGCCATCATCGATTTCGTCAAGGCTCAGGGTTTCCGCTCCGTGCGTATCCCTTGTTCATGGTATGTGCATTGCGACGCGAACTATAATATAGACACAAAGTGGCTCGACCGTGTGCAGCAGATTGTCGATTATTGTATCAAAGATAATCTCTATGTGGTGCTCAATGACCACTACGATAACGGTTGGATTGAGAAATCGTTTGCTGACCGGACAGAGTCTTCTGTCAGCAAGAACTGTTTCATCCTCGGCATGCTGTGGAAACAGATTGCCAACCGCTTCCGTGACTACGACCACCACCTGCTCTTTGCTGGCATGAATGAGCCTGACGCCGCTGGCGACAACAGCATGGACAAGGCTGGTGACATCGCGACTTTGATACGCTACGAGCAGGCCTTTGTCAATGCCGTGCGTCAGACAGGTGGCAACAATGCCCATCGTGTGCTCGTCGTCCAGTCGCCCAGCACTAGCATAGACCTCGCCACCAATTATGATGTCATGCCTCAGGATGATGTGCCTGATGCCATGATGCTGGAGGTACACTTTTATGCCCCCTACAACTTCACGATGATGACCAAGGACGAGTCGTGGGGCAACCAAGCCTATTATTGGGGGACTGACAATCATATCGAAGGATCGAATCACAACGTCACCTGGGGTGAAGAAGCCTACATGCAGAGTCAGATGCGGCAGATGCGCAACAAATACACCTCGAAAGGCATCCCTGTCCTGATGGGCGAATTTGGAACCCTCTGGCGTACGATGCCTGCGGATGAGAGTCAGGAGAAGCACGATGCCAGTATCTATTCATGGTACTATACCCTCTGTCGCTATGCTGTCAACAACGGCGTCATCCCTTTCGTTTGGGACACCAATGCCTGTCAGCGTCCCTCGATGGACATTATCAACCGTAAGACACTCACCATCTTCAATCAACAGGCGCTCGACGGCATTCTGAAGGGCTGTGCCTCCGTCAAATGGCCTGGTACTTCTGGTGTGGAAGACATTCATTTCATCCCTGAGAAAGATCCTTCATCGTTCACCTCTCACCCTTCCATCCATGACCTCATGGGACGCCCATTGACCAACACTCCCAGCAGAGGAATCTACATTACGAATGGTAAAAAATATGTCAGATAATATGAAACTAAGAAAAGGCCTGATGCTGGTGATGATGGGGATTGCCTTGTTTGTCACAGCTGGGGCACAAACACCTTGTGGTCCTGTACCGACGGAGAACCAACTGCGGTGGCAGGAGATGGAGATGTACGCCTTCATCCATTACTCGATGAACACCTATACTGATCAGGAATGGGGCTTCGGCAATGAAGACCTCAAGCTGTTTAATCCCAGTGATTTGGATTGCCGTCAGTGGGCGCGTGTCTGTAAGCAGGCTGGTATGAAGGGCATCATCTTCACCGCCAAGCATCATTGCGGCTTCTGCATGTGGCCTTCGAAATATACGGAGTATTCCGTGAAGAACACCCCTTGGAAACAGGGCAAAGGCGATGTGGTGCGCGAACTGGCTGATGCCTGCCGCAAGGAAGGGCTGAAGTTTGCTGTTTATCTCTCGCCTTGGGATCGTCATCACAAAGACTACGGACGGCCTGAATACGTCACCTATTTCCGCAACCAGTTGCGCGAGTTGCTGACGGACTATGGTGATATCTTCGAGGTGTGGTTCGATGGAGCCAACGGAGGTGATGGTTGGTATGGTGGGGCGAACGAGACCCGTCGCATTGACGGAAAGACCTACTATGAGTGGGCAGAGACATTCCGTATGATTCGTGAGCTGCAGCCTAATGCTGTCATCTGGAACGATGGTGGTGACCGGGGCGACCTGCGTTGGGTGGGCACCGAGGCTGGCAATGTGGGTGAAACGAACTGGAGCCTGCTCAACCACGATGGCGAGGTGACTTGGCCTATGCTGCACTATGGTCTGGAGGATGGTGATTCGTGGGTGCCTGGCGAGACGAATACGAGCATACGCCCTGGTTGGTTCTATCATGAAACCGAGAACGAGCACGTAAAAAGCCTTTCGAAGTTGATGGACACCTACTACAAGAGCGTAGGTCGCAACTCCACGTTGTTGCTCAATTTCCCCATCGCTCCTAACGGCCGCATCCATCCCACGGACTCGTTGCGAGGCATAGCTTTCAACAAGATGATTCACGAGGTGTTCAAGACCAACCTTACCCAAAAAGCCAAAATACAGACGCAGGGTGATGCAACGCTCATCACCTTCAAGAAGCCAACAGCCTTCAATCGGTTTGTGGCAGAGGAAGATATCCGTTATGGCCAACGTGTGAAGCAGTTTGCGCTGGAGGTTGAGGTCGATGGAAAGTGGGTGCCTCTGAAAGATGAGCTTGCGGAGAATTCAAACGGACTCACCACGATTGGTCATCGCCGTATCATCTGCTTCCCCACCGTCACTGCCACCCATCTGCGTTTCACGATTCTTGATGCCAAATGCGCACCCATCATCAAGAAGGTGGGTGTATATCTAGCTCCTGAACTGACAGACGATATCCCTGATTCGGGTGAGAAACGCAGTAGCAACCTTCATTACTTCTTCAGCAATCCCAAGCAGATGATGATTGATTGGGACACGGAGCAGACCATCACGTCGTTCCGCTATCTGCCTCCACAAGACTCGAAAAAGGGGCTGGTGACCCACTACACCCTATGGGCTTCCACCGATTGGCAAAATTGGCAGAAACTGGCTTCTGGGGAGTTCTCGAACATCGTGAACAATCCCATTTGGCAAACCATCAAATTCACACCCACAAAAGCCAAAATCCTACGCCTTGATGCCGATCGCCTGGCTGAAGGAGAGAGGATGGCTTTTGGTGATGTAGAAGTAGTAACAAAATAAGGATCATGAGAAGGATATTGACCATTGTTGTGGCATTGTTCATCATGGCGATGAACACATGGGCTCAGACAACAGACGCCTTGCCTGACGAGTATTGGAACCAATCAGAATGGATTTGTGTGGCCGATGCGCCAGAGGTGATGGGGCGCGTGGATGAAGATACACGGGCAGCGGACGGAGCCAATTGGTTTGTGGGCACCATCGAAAACGAGAGTATGGTGGTGAGGGCTTTGTGGATGACCACAAGTCTCGGCATCAACGAGCTTTATGTGAACGGACAACGTATCGGTCGGGAAGTGATGCGTCCAGGTTTCTCACACCATAGTCGCACGAAATATTCGTTTACCTATGATGTGACCAAGCAGTTCCTGACAAAGAAGGGAAGCACAAACACCTTGGCCGCTCAGGTGACACCTGGCTGGTGGGCTGACAAGATCATCACCCCCAGCGGTTCGAACGGCATGTACGGACAGAAATGTGCGTTTCGTGGGGTGCTGGAGCTGACATTTGCTGATGGCACGAAGCGCCTGTATGGCACCAACACGACACATTGGAAGGCTGGTATTGCAGGACCAGTGGTTCATGCGGCCATCTTTGATGGTGAGGATTATGATGCCCGCATATCATTGGGATTCCTGACGCCAACAACACTATCGGCTCCTGCTGTGAGCAAAGAATACAAGGGCGTGATTGTGCCTGAAAATGGTGCGGAAGTATATCATCTTGACCATCTGGCATTGAGTCCCCGTCGGGCATACATTTATTCCAAGACAGAAGGTGCCATTGACGATGCATACGGAAAGATTCAGATAGACCGTGAGTATGCAGCAGGTGCTCCGATGACGGTTCGACCCCATGAACATCTGGTGATTGACTTCGGACAGAATTGTGCTGCCGTTCCTTCGTTCCGATTCAGTGCCAAGGTGGGTACGCGTCTGAGTTGTCTGCCTGCTGAGTTGCTGAATGATGGCAATGGTGCCAAGAGCCGTGGCATGGATGGCCCCGAGGGTAGTATTCATCGCCGCAACTTGCGCATTCACGACAAGAGCATCCGGCTGGACTATACCTTTGCGGGTCGCGGTAGTGAAGAATACACGCCCCGTTGTACGTTCTTCGGTTATCGGTATGTGGAGATCACCGCCACCGATGAGGTGGTCATTGAACGGATTCAGTCCGTCCCCGTCAGTTCCATCACATCAGAGATGGAGACGGGTCATCTGACTACGGGCGATGAGCGCATCAACCAGCTCATCTCGAACACCATTTGGGGCATGCGTTCTAACTACCTCAGCGTGCCCACCGATTGTCCGCAACGCAACGAACGTTTGGGATGGACAGCCGACACGCAGGTATTTGCCGAGACAGGCTCGTATTTTGCCGACACCCGCCGTTTCTTCCATAAGTGGTTGCACGATCTGCGCGATTCGCAGAACGAGGAGGGTGGCTACCCCAGTGTGTCGCCTCCTGGGCAATACGGTTCGGGGCGTGACGAGTATATGCGCTTCGGATGGTCGGATGCCGGCATCATCGTGCCTTGGACCATCTGGAAGCAGTTTGGTGATACGGCTATCATCGAGGAACATTGGCAGTCGATGAAGCGATATCTGGATCACATCAGCAGCACGAAGTACGACCACCATGCGCTTGTCCGTGAGAACGGCAACTACCAGTGGGGTGACTGGTTGAGCTACGAACCGCTGGAGACTTGTGGACGCAGTGCCTTCGACGGGAATAAACCGATGCCAGAGACCATCGAATATTGGAACTATTTGGGTGCCTCCTATTGGGCTATCGATGCTGCCATGATGGCAGATATGGCGAGGGCGACCCGTAGGACTTCGGCGCAGCAGGAATATGAGGCGGTCGTGAGGGCAGCCAAGGATTACCTGCGCGAACGCTTCTTCCATGCCGATGGCACGTTCAGATGTGCTATTCTCAACACCATGCAGACGCCAGCCCTCTTCGCCCTGCGTAATGAACTGTTTACGGGTGAGGCCAAAGAACAGATGATCCATCGCTTGCGTGAGAACTTCCGTGAGCATGGTCAGTGCTTGCAGACGGGATTTCTCGGTACATCCATCCTCATGCCCACACTCACCGACAATGGTATGACCGATGTGGCGTACACGTTGCTCTTCCAACGCAAGAATCCCAGTTGGCTCTACTCCGTCGATAATGGTGCCACCACCATTTGGGAACGCTGGAACAGTTACATGAAGGAGAGTGGCATGGGACCCAATGGGATGAACAGCTTCAACCACTATGCGTACGGTGTGGTGTGTCAGTGGATATGGCAGACCTGTGCAGGGATTGCCTCCGACCCTGCTCAACCAGGATTTCGGCATATTGTCATGAAGCCAGTGCCCGACCGTCGGTTGGGGCATCTCGATGCCACGTATCCCATTCCCGCAGGGGGCATCATCGAGAGTCATTGGAAGTACGAGGACGATGATTGGGTGTGGACGTTCACCATCCCCACAGGCGCTACGGCTTCCGTCACTTTGCCTGGAGAGAACGAGGCGAAAGAATACGCTTCGGGCACCTATACGTTGCGAAAAAAACTTTAGGATGAGAAGAGAAATAGGGGAGTTAAAAAGGGAGTTAAAAAGGAAGTTAAAAGGGGAGTTAAGATGAAAAATTTGATTGTTTTATTGACGGTGTTGTGGTTGAGCGTGGATGCTGCAGCACAGAAGCAAACCCCCGTTGATGGGGGTATGATCCACGATTGGGAGAACCCAGCCGTGTTGGGCATCAACAAATTGCCGTATCACGCCACGTTGCAACTGCCTTCGAAGTGGAAGGAGTGTGGGGAGATTGTGTCGTTGGATGGAACGTGGCTGTTCCGTTGGTCGAAAGACCCAGCGTCACGTCCTGCAGACTTCTTCCGTGAGGACTATGACGTGAGCCAGTGGGATCGGATTGCCGTGCCTGGCAATTGGCAGTTGCAGGGGTTTGGCCGACCGATTTATGTCAACATGAGGTATCCTTTCCATCGTGACAAGCCCCGTGTGATGGGTGAACCTGACAGGGATTGGTATGCGTATGACCACCGCAACCCTGTGGGCTCGTATGTGACGTTTGTGGAGGTGACGAAGGAGATGCTCTCGAAGCATCTGGTGCTGCACTTCGGTGGCGTTCACTCAGCCATGTATGTGTGGGTGAATGGTCGGCAGGTGGGGTATAGCCAGAACTCGATGTCGCCCGCTGAGTTTGATGTGACGGGCTATATGCGTGAGGGCAAGAACCGCGTGGCGGTGGAGGTGTATCGGTGGAGTGACGGTTCGTATCTGGAATGTCAGGACATGTGGCGGTTGAGTGGCATCTTCCGTGAGGTGCAGTTGTGGGTGAGGCCTTTGGTGCATATTGCCGACTATAAGGTGGAGGCCATTCCCAACGCCGACTTCACCGCCTTCACCGTCAAGGCCAAGGTGTCCATCTGCAATACGGGCAAGAAAACCGCCAAGCGTCTGTTGGCGCAGTTAGAGATCGGTTGTCCCGAATTGTATGGTGTCAATATCCAACCTGGTCATCTGAATGTCACCAACTGCCTTGTGCCCGACCTTAGGGCAGGTGACACGACCACCGTCGAACTCACGTATGACTTCAACAGGCCGTACCTGTGGTCGGCTGAGAAACCTTGGCTCTATCCCTATCACGTGGCCTTGTTGGGTGATAAAAGCTGCAGGGACGATGAGCGCTTCGTCAACCACTTCGGCGTGAAGCGTGTGGCGTGTGTGGGGGAGGTCTTCAAGATCAATGGAAAGAACGTGAAACTGCGGGGTGTGAACCGTCATGACCACCATCCTGTGACGGGTCGCTATGTGGATGACGCGACCTATGAGCAGGACGTTGCGCTGATGAAGCAGGCCAACATCAACTTCCTGCGCACCAG
The DNA here is from genome assembly GCA_045117095.1 of Bacteroidaceae bacterium. Classification (GTDB taxonomy): domain Bacteria; phylum Bacteroidota; class Bacteroidia; order Bacteroidales; family Bacteroidaceae; genus Minthosoma. The sequence continues at coordinate 15,339 of JBGUMY010000412.1, forward strand.
CCACTATCCCGACCGTGAGTATTTGTACGAGCTCTGCGACCGCTGGGGCATCTATGTGATGGACGAGGCCAATCAGGAGAGTCATGGCTATGGCTATGCCAACCGGGTGATGGGCGAAGACCCAGAGTGGAAGGACGCCCATGTGGATCGTGCCGTGTCGTTGGTGCAGCGTGACAAGAACCATCCCTGCGTCATCTTCTGGAGTCTTGGCAATGAGGGTGGGGTAGGTCCCAACCTGAAGGCGATGCGGGAGGCGGTGGTGGCGCTCGACACGGTGGCCTTGCCTTTCTGCGACACCGACCGCAGTCAGTCGGACATCTACGATGATGGCTATCTCTCGCCCGACAAACTGCGGGAGGAGGCTCGGAAGGTGACAGACCGTCCCTTCATGATGCGTGAATATGCCCATGCGATGGGTAACTCGATGGGCAATTTCCAGGAATATTGGGATGTCATTGATGCCGACTCCTCCATCTGTGGGGCTGCCATCTGGGATTGGGTGGATCAGGGACTCCGTGAGGCGGGGAAACCTTCTTACCTGTATGGCGGTGATTTTGGTGACCAACCCAATGATGGTGCTTTCTGCATCAATGGACTGGTGGATCCGGATCGGGTGCCGCATCCGCATTACTATGAGGTGCAACACGTGTATCAGCCGCTGCGTTTTGTCAGGGAAGCTGACGGCGCCATCCGCATCATCAACCGCGACTGCTTCACCGCCCCCGATGAGTATGACCTCACCTGCGACACGGTGACCATCGATGGAGAGCGTCTGCTGAATGTCGCTGCCCGTCTGAAGGAAGACCGACTTTGGGCGAAGAAAGGATTTGCGGTGGCCAGTGAGCAGTTTGTGCTCAGTCCGTATGTGTATCCCAAGGAGGTGGAGCAGGGGACAAAAGGGTCGGGCAAGGGTGTCACCATCGAGGGCAATGCCTTGACCTCGTGGGTGGTGGATGGGCGTGAGATGCTTCAAACTCCCCTTGAACCCTATTTCTGGAAACCTGAGAATGACAACCAGCATGCCGCTGGGTTCGCCCGTCGTACCGCCGTGTGGAAGGAGGT
>JBGUMY010000413.1:0-3513 GCA_045117095.1 Bacteroidaceae bacterium
AAGAAAATCATGCCGGCACTCAATGCATGTTTCGTCGATGTGGGTCATGAACGCGAAGCATTTCTGCACTACCAAGATTTAGGCAAGTATTTTCTCTCCATGGAGAAATACGTGAAACAAGTGGTGAGCGACCGACGCAAACTCGCACCCATGGCGAAAGCCGCAGGTCAATCGTCGCTGGAGAAAGTAGGAAGTATTCAAGACGTGCTCGAACTGGGACAAGAGGTGATGGTGCAAATCACCAAAGAACCCATTAACACGAAGGGACCAAGACTCACAGGTGAGATTTCATTCGCAGGACGATTCATCGTCCTCATCCCCTTCGATGACAAAGTCAACGTAAGTTCCAAAATCAAGTCAAAAGAGGAACGTGCACGTCTGAAACAACTCATTCAGAGCATCAAACCCCGAAACTTCGGAGTGATTGTACGCACTGTGGCAGAAGGCAAACGCGCTGCCGAACTCAACAACGAAATGAGCTTGCTCGTCGAATCGTGGAACAATTGCATCACGAGGATTCAAAAAGCTACAAGTCTGCCAGTACTTGCACACGAGGAAACTGGCCGAACTGTCTCCATGCTGCGCGACCTCTTTAACCCTTCTTATGAAAGCATCCACGTCAACAACGAAGATGTCTTCAACGAAGTCAAACGATACGTCTCCCTCATCGCACCAGACAAAGAGTCGATTGTCAAACTCTACAAAGGCAATGCTCCCATCTTCGACAACTTCGGAGTGACGAAGCAAATCAAGTCGGGACTCGGACGAACTGTCAGCTTCAAACATGGTGCCTATCTCATCATCGAGCACACAGAAGCATTGCATGTGGTCGATGTCAACTCAGGCAACCGCAACCGAGGACTTGACAACCAAGAGGAGAATGCCTTCGCTGTCAACATGGAAGCCGCAGAAGAATTAGCGCGTCAGCTGCGGCTGCGCGACATGGGCGGAATCATCGTGGTCGATTTCATCGACATGGATAGCTCAGAGCACAATCAGAAACTCTACGAACACATGACACAGCTCATGAAGAGCGACCGCTCCAAGCACAACATTCTGCCACTGAGCAAATTTGGGCTCATGCAGATTACCCGTCAGCGAGTACGTCCAGCTATGGATATGCATGTGGAAGAAGTCTGCCCCACTTGTTTCGGAAAAGGCGTCGTACAGCCCTCCATCATGTTCACAGAGACATTGGAGCGCAAAATCGACTACATTGTCAACAATCTTGGTATGAAGAAATTCAAACTCTACGTCAATCCATACGTGGAGGCTTACATCACCAAAGGCCTTATTAGCCTCTATCTGCGTTGGCAGATGACCTACGGCTTTGGCGTGAAAGTCTATCCCAGCCAAGAACTGGGTTTCCTCCAATACAAGATCCTCGACCCTCAGGGCAACGAGATTGACATGACAGAAGAATCGGAAACCCGCTAAACAAGGCTTGGAATATCGCAAAACTGACACACAGCAACCCCAAAAAGAGAGCGCATCACACGGATACGCCCTCTTTCTTTTTTACACCCAAATAGCTGGATTTCTTTCATGGCATTTGTTTGGTTCACTCAAAGTAATTAGGTTTCCTTTTCCGAGCCTCTTCCAAACTGATCATGCCAGACGTTGCCTCCACTCTTTCGGAACGAAGTTCGGCATATTTCTTATCCAATTCGACAGTCAATTCGGCTCTGGTGGAGGGATTCAGCAGACGAGCACTGGCGATAACATTCTGCGAGGCATCTTTCATCCAAAGTACAGGGCCATGATAAACAGGAGCAATCTTAAGGGCGGTATGGAGTTCGCTGGTCGTGGCACCACCAATCATGATGGGGATGTTGGCACCCCGTTCTTCGAGCGCACGAGCCACATTCACCATTTCTTCCAACGAGGGTGTGATAAGACCCGAAAGCCCGATGACATCCACGTTCTCAGCAATGGCACGTTCCACAATAGTCTCTGTAGGCACCATCACACCGAGGTCGATGATTTCGTAATTGTTGCATGCCAAGATGACGCTGACAATGTTCTTGCCGATATCATGCACATCGCCCTTGACGGTTGCCAACAGCACCTTACCAGCCTTCTGTGCCTTTTCTGAACGGTTGGCTTCAATGAGGGGTTGCAGGATACCCACGGCCTTCTTCATCGTTCGAGCCGTCTTCACCACCTGTGGTAGGAACATCTTACCACTGCCAAAGAGTTCACCCACCGTATTCATCGCATCCATCAGTGGCCCTTCAATAATCTTCACAGGGTTTTCATACAGATGATTTGCCTCGTCCAGATCTGTCTCCAAATAATCACCAATACCCTTCACGAGCGCATGCTTTAATCGATTCTCAACGGAATCGTTTCGCCATGTGGCCTGTTGAGAATTGACATTTGACATTTTAAGCCCTTCTTTCTCAGCATCTCTTTCCGCCTTGATTCGATTTGCGATTTCTATAAGATTTTCAGTGGCATTGGGAGTTCGATTCAACAACACATCATCGATGGCCATCAATACATCCTCTGGAATATCACTATACAAAACCTGCGTGGCAGGGTTGACAATACCCATATCTTGCCCTACGGAGATGGTATGGTAGAGGAATACGGCATGCATTGCCTCACGGATGTAGTTGTTGCCTCTGAACGAGAAAGAGAGGTTGCTGATGCCACCTGACACATGGGCACCTGGCAGGTTCTTGCGAATCCACTCGGTGGCACGGATGAAATCCAATCCATAATTGTTGTGCTCCTCCATGCCAGTAGCGACTGCCAGTACATTAGGGTCAAAGATGATGTCAAGAGGATTGAATCCTACTTTATCGACCAGCAGATGGTAAGCACGTGAACAAATTTCAATTTTACGTTCGTAAGTGGTGGCTTGTCCCATTTCATCGAAGGCCATCACCACAGTTGCTGCACCTAAGCGCTTGATTTCACGAGCTTTTTCGAGGAATATTTGCTCACCCTCCTTCAAAGAGATGCTATTGACAATGCTCTTGCCCTGCACACATTTCAGCCCCGCCTTGATAACGTCCCAATCGCTGGAGTCAATCATCATCGGTACCTTGGATATATCCGGGTCACTCATGAGGAGATTAAGGAACGTGACCATCTCATGCTTGGCATCCAAGAGTCCATCGTCCATATTGATGTCAAGCACCAATGCTCCATCTTCCACCTGCTTTCGGGCAATGGAAAGGGCTTCTTCGTAATTCTTCTCGTTGATGAGCCGCAGGAACTTCTTTGAACCTGCCACATTACAGCGTTCGCCCACATTCACGAAGCGACGTTCGGGCGTAAGTTCGAGCAGTTCAAGACCGCTCAACCACATGTTCTGCGGTTTCGATGAAGGCTCGTGAGGTTTCTTTCCTTCTACGATGGCAGGATAAAGTTCGATGAATTTCTCTGTCGTTCCACAGCATCCGCCCAAGATGTTGACCAATCCTTCGTCCACATATTCCTTCATCTGCTCTGCCATCATCTGGGGCGTCTGGTCGTAAAGTCCCAAGGAATTAGGGAGTCCTG
>JBGUMY010000414.1:0-4891 GCA_045117095.1 Bacteroidaceae bacterium
TCGGGCTGGGCAAAAGGATTGATGAGGGCAATGCCTGTCAGGCTTTGGTCTGTGCCACCATTGTAAAGCGCCTCCATCGCTGCTAATTTCATGGGCTGCACCTCTGCCACGCGAGCCGCCGACTGGTGTCCCGTCAATGCCGCACCCACCGATGCCACTAATCCCACGATAGCACCAATCTTGATGCTCTCCAATGCTAACTTCTTCTCACGACCTTTCAGGAGATACCAGCAGGAAACCGCCACTGTGAACACAGCGCCAATAATCCACGCTGAGATGACTGTGTGGCAGAACTTGTCGATGGCGAATGGCGAGAGTGCCACCTCTGCAAAGGAAACCATCTCGTTACGCATCGTGTCAGGGTTGAACTCGCAGCCCACAGGACATTGCATCCATGCGTTCGCCACCAGAATCCACCATGCCGAGATGGTTGCACCTAAGCCCGTCAACCACGTCGCTGCCAAATGGAAGCCAGCCGACACCTTCTTCCAGCCGAAAAACATGACCGCCACGAACGTGCTCTCCATAAAGAAAGCCACAATGCCCTCTACAGCCAAGGGCGCACCAAAAATGTCGCCCACAAACCACGAATAGTTCGACCAATTGGTGCCGAACTCAAACTCCAGGATGATGCCCGTCGCCACACCCATGGCAAAGTTCACTCCGAAGAGTTTCTGCCAAAACTTCGCCGCATCCTTCCAGAACTGCTTCCGAGTGCGGTAGTAGCACGTCTCCATGATTCCCATGATGACCGCCAACCCCAAAGTCAATGGCACAAACAACCAGTGATAAATGGCGGTCAAGGCAAACTGCGCCCTCGACCACTCAATCATCCCGGCATCGATACTTAAGACATTCTGCATAGTGTTTTGGTATTTTTAGTTAGTACTTCGATTGATCAATTCTGTTGCCACAAACTCGCTCTCCCGACCCTCCTCGGCATTCTCCTTCAAGAAGTTTGGGAAAAAGAAGAGTTTCAGCACCACGAAGATGATGAAGAGTTTGATGAGGATGACAGTCCACAGCACCTTCCCCAGCGTCATGCTGCGGAATCCATCATAATAGAGGTCGAACACCCTATGCCAAAAACCATCCTTCCTCATCGTCACCTCACTCTCCCCAACCCAAGGCAGAGGCTCCAAGCACAGCGGCGTTGGCATTCATCAGCGAACTGACGAGGAACTTGGCCTTGCCTCGGAAGATTGGCATAACAGCCTTGTCGTAGGACTCCTCTATGGGCTTCATGATGAGATCGCCTGCTTTGCAAAGGCCTCCGAAGAAGATAAAAGCTTCAGGAGAGGAGAAGGCTGCAAAGTCAGCACAAGCCTCACCCAGCATCTTGCCTGTGAACTGGAAGATCTCGTTGGCCACCTCGTCACCCTTGCCAGCAGCGATAGACACGTCGAGTGACTCGATTTCCTCAGCGGGCTTGTCACGAAGCAGGGATGGACGGTCAGTGTTAGCAAGTATCTCACGAGCTGTGCGTGCCACTCCTGTAGCGGAGCAATAGGCTTCAAGACAGCCCGTTCGACCACATCCGCAAAGACGGCCTTCCTTGCCACGTACCATGGTCACATGACCCAGCTCACCAGCAAATCCATCGTGTCCGTAGAGCAGTTGGCCATTCACCACAATGCCTGAGCCCACACCTGTGCCGAGAGTGATGACAATGAAGTTCTTCATGCCACGAGCAGCTCCGTAAGCCATCTCACCCATCGCAGCAGCATTGGCATCGTTAGTGATGCGAACAGGGAGAGAGGAAAGTTTCTCAGAGAACATCTGGGCGAGTGGCACCACCCCCTCATGCGCCCAAGAAAGGTTGGGAGCAAACTCGATGGCACCCGTATAGTAGTTGGCATTAGGAGCGCCAATGCCCATGCCAGCTATCTGGTCGATGCCGCCCACCTGGGCAATGAGAGGTTTGAGACATTCCACGCCAGCCTCGACGAACGCAGCGGCTGTTGCATAAGCCTGTGTCTTGATAGAATCCTGTGCCACGATATCACCACGTGCATCGACGATTCCGAAAACGGTGTTTGTTCCTCCAAGGTCAACACCTATTACATAAGGTTTCTGTGTGTCCATAAAAACATTTACAATTTGACGTTTTACTATTTACAATTTGTTTTTTGATTTAAGTAGTTACGATTTATCGGCAAAGATAGGGAATTTTCGGGAAAAATCCGTACCTTTGCAAAATATTTTAGCAGATAACATCAGAAAATATGAAAAAGATAGTTTTTTTTATGCTCAGTTTTCTCAGTTTGCTCGCCATTCGAGCACAACAACCAGCTTTTGACATAGACCTGTGGCCAGAAGGACTCCCCAATAGCAATGGCATCGACAAGACACAACCTTTTGATGACTCGAAGCAGAACTTCAAGCCTTCCATCCGTGTGTTCCTGCCAGAGGCCACTAAAGCCACAGGACGTGCCGTAGTGTGTTGTCCTGGTGGTGGCTATACCCATCTGGCCACAGGACATGAGGGCTATGACTGGGCACCTTTCTTCAACGAAAGAGGCATTGCGCTGATTGTGCTGAAATATCGTATGCCTCACGCCAACTCGGATGTCCCCATCAGCGATGCGAAAGAGGCACTCAGAGTGGTCAGGGAGAATGCGGCGAAATGGAATATCGACCCCAAGAAGGTGGGCATCATGGGTTCGTCGGCAGGCGGACATCTGGCCACGACCGTGGCGACCCACAGCGACTCGCTCACCGTGCCAGCTTTCCAAATCCTCTTCTACCCCGTTGTCACCTTCGACTACCAATACACCCACAAAGGCAGCCGACATGGGTTAATTGGCGAACAGGCCTCGCAAGAAATGGCTGACCTCTACAGCAACGAACTGCAAGTGACGCGCCAGACCCCTCCTGCCATCATGCTGCTGAGCGACGATGACCGCGTGGTGCCCTCGCAGAACAGCGTGAACTACTATCTGGCACTGAAGAAATGTGGCATCAAAGCCACGATGTGCATCTACCCTTCTGGTGGACACGGTTGGGGATACAGGGAGAACTTCAAGTATCACAAAGAAATGATGGCCGACTTGAGTGCCTGGTTAGAGAGTTTCAAGTAAGATTATCAAGTTGAAAAATCGATGCCGCCATGCTATTACAAGCAATACCACAAATGCCTCAGATGCCCGCACTGAACTTCCAGGAATGGATGCAGAATGTGGGTGTGTTTGAGGAAATGATGAAGGGTTTCCTGATAGGTGTGCTGGCCTCAGCACCCATGGGGCCAGTGGGCATCCTTACCGTACAGCGCACTCTGAACAAGGGACGTTGGGAGGGATTTGCCACAGGCATTGGTGCCAGCATCAGTGATATCCTCTATGCTGTCATCACGGGATACTTCATGTATCTGGTGGTGGACATCATCGAAGACCCCATCATCGCCCTGTGGATCAAGGTGATTGGTTCCGCCCTGCTGTTTGCCTTCGGTATCTACACATACCGAAGCATTCCCAAACAGAAGGTGGTGGACAGGGATGCACCTTTGGAAGTAAAGAACAAACTAAACGGATTCATCATCTCTGGCTTCATCATCACGGTATCCAATCCTCTCATCATCTTGCTCTTTGTCGCATTGTTCGGTCAGTTCACCTTCATCTTGGCAGGTAACTGGATTGTGCAGACGGTGGGATACATCTTCATTGTGGTGGGTGCATTGGCATGGTGGTTTGGACTGACTTGGATTGTGGACAAGGTTCGTGCCCGTTTCAGCCATCAGGTATTGTGGCGCATCAACCGCATCATCGGCATCATCGTCATGGTGGTCAGTGCCATCATGATTGTTTATGCCCTCACAGGACACACTTTCCATTACATTCCGTTTGGTTCAGACCCAGGCTTCGAACTCTTTGAATAAGAATATATGTATATAGCAGAACAACTGAAAAAGAAGAGTGTGGCAGAATATCTGCTGTACATGTGGCAAGTGGAAGACACGTTGCGTGCTTATGGATTGGATGTGGAGAAGATGGCAACAGAATATATCCCACAGTTTGGCTTGGATGCTGAGAAGAGTCAGGAACTGAAGGGCTGGTATGAGAGCTTAGTCGAGATGATGCGGGAAGAGGGGGTGATCGAGAAGGGACATCTGCAGGTGAACAAGAACATCCTCATCCTGCTGAACGACCTGCACGCACAACTTCTGAAATCGAGCAAGCACCCTTTCTATTCAGCAGCGTATTATAAGGCCTTACCTTTCATCGTGGAGTTGAGGGCGAAGAGCCAGGAGAGTCAAGAGAAGGGAGAACTTGAGAATTGCTTTGATGCACTCTATGGCATGATGCTGCTCAAGGCACAGAAAAGGGAAATCTCAGCAGAGACCGCCACAGCGATAGACAATATCGCCAAGTTCATCGGCATGCTGAGCGAGTACTATCAAAAGGACAAGGCGGGCGAGGTGGAGTTTTAGCGCTACGCCCAATAACCAACGACAATTGACCAATAAAGGAATAGTGACAATATGAGAATTTTAGTAACAGGATGCAACGGGCAACTCGGTAATGAGATGCAGTTGCAAGCAAAAGAGAACCCACAGCACGACTACTTCTTCACAGATGTGGTTATCCCAGAAGGGTCTGTGGCACAGAAATTAGACATCACCAACGAGGCTGAAGTGGAGGCTTTCGTGAATGACAACCAGATTGACTGCATCGTAAACTGCGCCGCATTCACAGCTGTGGATAAGGCAGAGAGCAATGAGGACTTCTGCAATCTACTCAACAACACCGCTCCTGGCTATCTGGCCAAGGCTGTGGGAAAGCGAGGTGGAAGCATGGTGCAGATCAGTACGGACTATGTGTTCGACGGCACCAACTACCAGCCCATGACAGAGGAACTGCCGACCTGCCCCAACTCGGTGTATGGACGCACAAAG
>JBGUMY010000415.1:0-14801 GCA_045117095.1 Bacteroidaceae bacterium
TCCTTCACACGCTCTGTGTGGAGACGCATATAAGTGGGGTTGTCAGGATGGATAGGATTGTCCATTCTCACCTGCAAGGTACCCAATGAGTGTCCAGGACGAATCTGCTTCCAAGATGTGCCAGGTCCCCAGCCGTCACGTTCGGCAGGACTGTACTCGAACGATCCGTTCTCCACCAACTCGGCATACAGACCACCATCGGCAGAATAGCTGATGTCTTCGAAGAAGATACCAATGAGTTCTTTACTGATTTTCTTACCTCCTGCAGGAGCCTTCACCTTTTGTGCCATCGCACTGGCTGGTGCTCCCAGAAATGCTGCAAGCGTCATGGCTTGCAAAATGTTACGTACTTTCATTCTTTTTAGTGTTTGGTTATTTAGTATATTGGTTATTTAGTTGTTTTGATTGTTGACCATTAGGAGTTTTACGCTGCGCTGCTTCAGAAAAAAGGAAACAGAATCATATAAAAGAAAACGCTAAAGGTTCACTTGATATTTTAGAATCTATAGCCGAGCCACACAGAGCCGCTGTAGAAATTCTCACGGATGCTGTAGTCCTTCTTGTTGATGAAGTTGCTATGCTGCAAAGAGCCAAAGGCGCCTAACACGAAGTGTTTATCAATATTCCAAGTGGCAGAGAGGCGAGCTGTGAAATTGAGGGTGATTTTGGGCGTCCTGTCCACCATGTCCTTCACCTGTTCCTTCGTATCCTCCAGATTCTTCTGATAAATCTGTTTCGCATCCTCACTCAATTGGTCATAATTCTCTGGATATACGAACGTGGTACGATACGTACTGTGGCGAAGGATATTAATAGTAGGCAAAGCCGAAGCATGAATAAGCACCTTTCCAGCGTTGGGCGTAAAGTTGTACCCATAACCACCTCCGATGGCAAATTTCCAAGTCTTATAACGCTCATTCACGCCAACAATGAATTTATCGGCAAACTTGGCATGGCTCTGATAGAAGTCGATGAGAGCGATGGGAGACCCCGCACTCTTTTTCTGAATACGCGAAGCTGAACGACCTGCAGAATAGGAGAAGCGCTTGTAGTTGAACACATAGTGGGCTTGCAAGTGCAAAAGTTGGTAGTCATTATAGCGGTCTTCGATGGGAGCAGTGCCAGCCTTGATGACATCGTCCACATTGATTTCATTTTCCCCAGATAGATCCATATCAGAAATCATCGAGAGAAAGCCTGTCATCGCATTATACATGTCACCTTTCATTCTTGTCGTTTTACGGTAATTGACCATAAAGCCAAAACGGGAACCAAGTGATTCAGCGGTGAATTGCTGGTCATGTCCCTTGGTCACGTTGAAGGAGTACTTGAGTCGAATTGTGCGATAGGCCACTCCAACAGACACAGACATATTGTTGTGATGCAGATCCATGTCGTAAGTGTACAGATCCATGTTCCGCAAATTGGGGTGTGTTGCCAACAAATCATCGCTCCACTCGTTCTCCATATCAGGCATCGGCACACGAAGATGATACTTACTGGCATTTCCATTGAAACTCGTGAATACCATCCATTCATGTTCAGGAAGGGCTACGTATGTGCTGTCGAACTTACTACGGGCAATCTTATCAGCAAAGTTTCGAACTTTCGAGACTCCCTTGTTGAGGATTTTCTGATCATTCTGTGCCGTTACTGTCAGAGATACGAAAAAAAGGATATATAACAACAACGATTTTAGAAATGTTTTTGATTTCATTTTTTGAAGACATTTTTTATTTTGGGCACGAATTTAAGGATTTTATTTGACACGAAAGATAAAAATTGTGAAAAAAGCCACAAAAAAACAGAAAAAACTTTTTTAGGTCACTCTTTTCTTCCTATATTTGCGACCTGAAACAAAAAATGATGTATTAACCTATTTAAATTGAGACATGATGACAACGAACAAAGATTTGCTGATGCAACCTCTCTCTGATGAAGAGTTGGCTGGTGTGAATGGTGGTGCTGGAAGAAGTACTGCACAATGTGCTTATATGTGCGATAAGTATAAATTACCTGCACCTATGGTCTTCATGAAATGTATGATTAATTGTAAATCTGGCAAATCGATGGATGGATTTTAATCAAATCTGAACATCTATCTAAAAAAGTGAACTATATGGAAAATAAGTTGCGAATGAATATACTTAGCGAGGAAGAGTTGGCCAGTGTGACTGGCGGTGTCGGCATGATGGATGACGATGAGGAATACGAGCGCTGCAAAGCTGATTGCGAGCGTAGATTGGCTAATGTGGCTGAAATCATCCGTATGAAATGCATTACCAACTGTAGGAACCAATTCAAAAAGAAAGACGAGTTTTGAGCCTCATTCTAAAGGATTTCTTGTCAGCAGCAGGAGTGGCACACACAAGCCTGTATGCTGACAATATTTTTTATAGCAATCCCAATCGGACAAACCTGTTGGGACTGAAGCAAATGCTATCGCTCTATGGCATAGAGGCTGTGGGGGTTCGCGTAGCTGACAGCAACGTGCAAGAATTATCCTTCCCTTGTATTCTGCATGTGGAGAACGATTTTGTGGTCGCCACACAATGCAACGACACATATATTATATATAAACAAGACGGCCAAGAACGAAAAGTGGAGATTTCAGCTTTCCGTCCTCTTTGGGATGGGTATGCTTTGATCATGAAGGACAAAGGACTAGGGACAAGGGACGAGAAGAAAGAAGAACCTCATTATCAGGAGCATCGGAAACAAATGTGGATGGAACGTATACCTCTTTGGGGCATCGGCATCATCTTATGTGGTATGCTGGTATTGGGTGCTGCATTCTCCACACTTTCCTCCGTGGCTTTGACCCTAACAGCCATCATAGGGTTTGTTTTCTGTGTGTTCTTGGCTGAGAAAGAAGTGAAAGGCACAAGCCGTTGGGGAGACAAATTGTGCAAGGCATTGGGTGAAGGAAACTGCAGCAAGAAAAGCACAGACGGAAAACTTTTGGGCACCTTATCCTTAAGCGAGATGGGTTTGGGATATTTTATGGCACAGATCATCTCCCTTTCCCTGTTGCCCGATGCTTTCGTCACTCTTTCAGCCATCAGTGTGTTGGCTCTGCTGTTCTGCCCTTGGAGCATTATGACCCAATGGAAAATGAAAAATTGGTGTGCTCTTTGCCTCTTGGTTGTAGGAATCTTGGTGATACAAGGCTCCCTCAGTCTCTACCACCTCTCATTCCTTGCCCCTTACCCCTCGCCCTCTGCTCCTCATTCCTTGCTCCTCACCCCTTGCCTTTTACTCCTCTTATCCATTATTCTTGCTCATCTCCTTGTGAGAGGTGAACACCGCAAGATGGAGTCACGCAAATGGAAATGGGCATTCCAGGCTTTTCGAAATGACCGTATCGTGTTTGAGGCAAAACTGAAAAAACAAGCTCCTCGAAAGATTGAAGAACATGACGTGACGAAACAAGAAGGTAATCCCCAAGCTTCTCATTGCCTGACGGTCGTAACTGCTGCAGATTGTCCTCACTGCCAAGCGATGGAGCCACGCATCAAGCAATTAGCACAACAATTGGGAGAGAAACTATGCATCCAGTATATTTTCTTGTCAGACAAGACTGACGAAGCCAAATTCAATTTCATCCAACGGACAGGCATCCAAGGAACTCCGACCCTTTTGGTCGATGGGTATGACCTGCCATTGGGCTATGAAGTAGAGGATTTACAGTTGCTGCTTTACTAAGTCATAGAACATTCCTTGCCTATCTAATAGTTCCTGATAGGTTCCTTCTTCCACGACCTTACCACCATCCAGCACGATGATGCGGTCACAATGCACGATAGTGCTCAAACGATGTGCCACACAAATGCGTGTGCAGCGCAAGGAATCTAAATTTTCTGCCACATGCTTCTGCGTGATGTTGTCGAGCGCACTCGTCGCTTCATCAAAAAAGAGGATGGAAGGTTGGTTGACCAATGCGCGGGCAATGAGGATGCGTTGACGCTGACCGCCACTCACCCCCGTACCACCATCTGACATGATGGTATGCATCTGCATCGGCATCTTCTTGATATCTTCCTCCATTACTGCCAGACGTGCTGCTCTCCAAGCATCTTCCTCCGTTGCCCAGGGAGCCGTGATGGTGATGTTGCTCAGGATGCTGCCACTGAACAATTCACCATCCTGCATACAAGTGCCGATGTGCTGACGCAGACTTTGCTTGTCCACTTTGTCGATGTTGTAAGTGTCGTAGAAGATGGCACCTCTTTCTGCTTTCTCAAATCCCAACAGTAGTCTGATGAGTGTACTCTTGCCACAGCCAGACCGTCCCACGATGGCCACATATTCCCCTGGATTGATTTTTAGGCTCAAATTCTTCAACACGTATGGTGAATCTTCACTGTATCGGAACGACAAATTATGCACCTCGATGCCACCACTTAGCATATCCACCTTGGGAGCATCGGCATACGACTCTGGTACTTCTTCCATAATGGGTTTCAGCAACTTGTACGATGAACGGATACTCGTCATCATTGGCACAAATTGCGCAAACGTTGTGAGACCCGATGACACCATGCCGAATGCCACCATGAATGCCATGTACTCAGGCAACGCAATCTGATGATTCACAGCCTGATAATAGAGCAGTGCCCATCCTGCCAACGAGATGAAACTGGAGATGGGTGCCGAAAAACGTGCCAGATAGTCGCCATAAGCTGATGGGCGGCTCTCATTGTAAGCCTTGGCCCATTTGCTGAAAGCCCTTACCTCACTACCCGTAGTCTTGATTTTCTGAATGCCAGAAAAGAGACTGAACAACAGTCCTTGCAATTTCGACTTTCGAGGGGTGTAGAGACGTTCCATCTTCCACTGAACCATGTACTCCCACAGCATGAATAGGAAGTTTGCCAATATAATCAAAAGGCAGTATGGTAGGAGCGCATGGGCATAGAAGAACACCTGATAAAGGTAAACGAACGAGAAAATCAGCGTGATGAATTGTGTGATGACGCCATCGGTGAACAACTGGCTCAGATACGTCATCATCATCACACGATTGCTCATGTCACCTGAGGAGAACTTCCTGAAAAAGGTGGTTGGCATAGCATAGGTACGTGCCATCATCGCTGCTTGCAAAGCGGCATCCACTTTTCGACGGATGCGCATGAGCACCACCGCCCTGACCGTCTCAAACACCACCGTGCCCAGACTCACTCCCACCAAGAGTCCGAAAAGAGGGAGGATGCGTCGAACGATGCCAGATGGGATAATATCTTCATATAAAAGTTCTGTCACGTATGGAGCCACCATGCCGATAGCCGTGACTGCTGCAAACACCAACAGCATGTACAAGATGTCGCCTTGGCTGATGCTTTGGATGCCCAACATGAAGAGGTCTTTGGGCAAGAGTTTCCGAATGGGGAAGCGTCTGTCCAGACGGATGCCCTCAGTCAGCACACCCTCATCATCATCGTTCTTGCGTGGCTTGGCCACCAAGTCTTCCAACGCCTTCTTTGCCTCCTCCAACGCCTGACGATTATAGGCCGTCCTTTGTTCTATTTGCTCATGAAAAATCATAATCTATGCATTTTGCATCAACTCATAATACATTCCTTTGTTCTCCATCAACTGTTCATGCGTGCCACGTTCCATCACCTCGCCTTCATCCAGCACGATAATTTCATCACAGTTACGGATGGTACTCAAACGGTGGGCGATCACAATGAACGACACCCCCAAGTCGCGGATAGCCTGCATCACCTTCTGTTCTGTATCAGCATCCAACGCACTGGTCGCTTCATCCATAATCAGCACAGTGGGTTCCTTGGCCAATGCTGTTGCAATTTCCAGTCGCTGGCGTTGTCCGCCTGAGAAGTTCTTACCATTCTCCGTCACAGGAGTGTCATACGCTTTGGGACGAGCGGCAATCTCCTCATGCATCTGTACATCGTTGCAGGCCAATATCATGCTGAAGTCCTCGATGGACTCATCCCACATCTTCACATTGTCTGCCACTGTGCCATCGAAGAGCACAACATCTTGGTCAATCACCGCCACCGAGTTCACAAACACGCTGCGATTGATTTCCTTGCGTGATTTCCCGTCATAGAGAATAGTACCCTCCCATGGGTCATACAATCCTGACAGCAGTTTGGCGAGCGTGCTCTTACCACAACCCGATGCACCCACAAACGCCACACTATTTCCTGGTTCCAACGTCAGCGAGAAGTTCTTGAGCAACGGTGGACGCATCGGTGTGTAGCCAAAGGTCACATTTTTCATCTCCACCTTGCCTCTCAATTTGCCCATGCCTGTGTCTCGCTGGTCATCGAGGGTGGACACCACATCTGGCTGTGTCCGATAGACATCCTCCATACGTTCCATTTGTGTGCGCATGCTCAAAATGCTTTGCAGCGACTCAATCAGTTCATTCACTGGCAACATATAACTTCCCATGAATCCTTGGAACGCCATCAGCATACCGACCGTCAAGTGTCCTTTCATAATATAATAAGCACCTACAGCCAGCACAAGGTTATCGGCCACAAAGCCCACGATTCTCGGAATGGCTCCCATCGATGTATGGGTCTGTTCACTTTTCAGATGCGCATTCGATGCCAAAGCATACTGATGCGCCCAGCGGTCAAAGAATCCTCCTTCGGCTCCTGCAGCCTTGATGGTTTCGATGCCACGTATGCTGCTCATCGTCACGCCATCCAAGGCACCACTTTCCCGTTCCATCACACGGTTGATATCCAAATGATGTAAGGTGATAAAACGCACCACAAACAGATTGATGACCGATGC
This sequence comes from Bacteroidaceae bacterium, assembly GCA_045117095.1. Lineage (GTDB taxonomy): Bacteria > Bacteroidota > Bacteroidia > Bacteroidales > Bacteroidaceae > Minthosoma. The sequence goes on from JBGUMY010000415.1 coordinate 6,775, forward strand.
GCCAATGGCAATGAGCGATAAAGGTGCGCTGTAAAGCAACATGAACACCAGATAAACGACCACCAAAACCACATTCACCAACACTGGCGCCAAATTCTTCACCAACGTGATGGGAATGTTTTCGGCACCACGCATCCTCGTGATCACATCGCCCACATAACGCTGCGAGAAAAACCGCATGGGCAGTCGGAGGGAGTGCCATAAGAATTGACTGTTTGCCTGAATGCCCAACTTCATCAACAGACGGTTCTGGTAGGTGCCTTGTACCAATTGAATCACTAACTGATAGAGAATCACGCCACCCAACAATCCGAAAAACAACCATAACTTCTCAGGATGTAATCCTGTCAGGATGTTATCAAGGAAATACTGCGAGAAGATAGGGAAGGCTAAGGTGGATAACGTCAGCAGCATTCCTGTCACCATCGTGATGAAGAATGCCTTCTTCGCTCCGTCCAAACGGCGACGCACGAAACTGATGATGGAAGCAGGAGCACCCTCTTTCACAAACGTCTCATTGGGCTCAAACACCAGCGCCACACCTGTGTAACAACATTCCATCTCCTTCTGTGGTACCTTCACCCGTCCACGTGCAGGGTCATTCAGATAGTATTTCCCCCGTTTGCAGCCCGTCATCACCACAAAATGGTTGTATTCCCAATGCAGAATGCAAGGCATCGGCATCTCCTTCAGGTTCTCCAACGTCACACGTCCCCCTCGTGCCGTCAACCCATGCAGACGAGCCGCCTTGATAATGTTGAGCGCACTTGACCCGTCACGCGACACGCCACAATCCACGCGCATCTTTTCCAACGGCACCCATCTGCCATAGGAAGCCAACACCATTGCCAACGAGGCGGCACCACATTCTGTCGCCTCCATTTGCATCATGACTGGCACGTTCTTCTTCATTTTCTTCTATACTTTTTGCATTTTCTTCGCCAAAGTTACGGATTTTTGAATGAAAGCGAGCAACATTGTATCAAGAAACTCTCGTTTTCCCTTTTCAATTAGACGAATTGCAGTAAAAACAGGACAGATTTCTCCATTTCTTTCAAATTCGTTGGTAATCACATATAAAATGAGTACCTTTGCCGACTGAAATTGCAAAAATCAACATACGATGAAAGATTTTATACAAGAATTGACCTGGCGCGGCATGATACACCAGATGATGCCAGGTACTGATGAATTGCTCAAGAAAGAGCAGGTGACCGCTTACCTTGGTATTGACCCAACGGCCGATTCTCTTCATATCGGACACCTCTGTGGTGTGATGATGCTTCGCCACTTTCAGCGTTGTGGTCACAAGCCTCTTGCACTGATTGGTGGTGCCACAGGTATGATTGGCGACCCATCGGGCAAAAGCACAGAACGTAACCTGCTCGACGAAGAGACCCTGCGTCACAATGTGGCTTGCATCAAGAAACAGCTCTCCCATTTCCTCGATTTCGAGAGTGATGCACCCAATCGTGCGGAGTTGGTCAACAACTACGACTGGATGAAGGACTTCAAGTTCCTCGATTTTGTGCGCGATATAGGCAAGCACATCACCGTCAACTATATGATGGCCAAGGAGTCTGTGCAGAAGCGCCTCAACGGTGAGGCTCGTGATGGCCTTTCCTTCACAGAGTTCACCTACCAACTTCTGCAGGGTTACGATTTCTACTACCTCAACGAACATAAAGGTTGCAAACTGCAATTGGGTGGTGCTGACCAGTGGGGTAACATCACTACAGGTTCTGAACTGATTCGCCGCATGAACGGCAAGGAGTGCTTTGCCCTGACTTGTCCATTGGTGACGAAGAGTGATGGCCGCAAGTTTGGCAAGACGGAGAGTGGCAATGTGTGGCTTGACCGCAATTATACCTCGCCTTACCTGTTCTACCAGTTCTGGCTCAACGTGCCAGATGAGGATGCCAAGCGTTACATCAAGATCTTCACCTCCTTGGAGAAGGAAGAAATTGACAGCCTCATCGCCGAACAAGACGCTGACCCTGGTCGCCGTGTGCTCCAGAAGAAGTTAGCAGAGGAAGTGACGGTGATGGTTCATTCTCGCGAGGATTATGAGCTGGCTGTGGAGGCCTCCAACATCCTTTTTGGCAAATCGACCAAGGAGAGCCTCCTCAAGCTCGATGAGCAGACCCTGCTCGATGTCTTTGCAGGCGTGCCTCACTTTGAGGTGGAGAAATCGCTTTTCGAAGCAGGCGTGAAACTCGCAGACCTCACGGTGGATAACGCACCTGTCTTCCCCAGCAAGGGTGAAGTGAAGACCCTTGTGAAGGGTGGAGGTGTGAGCATCAACAAGGACAAGGCCACAGCACCTGACCAAATGCTCACCACTGCTGATTTGCTCGATGACAAATACATCCTTATCCAACAGGGTAAGAAGAAGTATTCGCTGATCATTGCAAAATAAAATCGTGATAACGTCATTTTTTTTGATGACGTTATCACGTAACTTTTTAACCTTATCAAACCTCAAAACCACATGAAAGAAGAACTGATATTGTTACGCATCACGGGCGAAGATCGTCCAGGTTTGACAGCGAGCATCATGGATATTTTGTCTCGTTACGATGTGGACATCCAAGACATCGGACAGGCAGACATCCATTCAACGCTCTCGTTAGGCATCTTGATTCGTGTGGAGGAAGAGAAGTCGGGACATGTGATGAAAGATCTTCTCTTCAAGGCCAGCGAATTAGGTGTGAACATCGGTTTTGCACCTGTCACCCTGGATGAGTATGAGGCTTGGGTGGCACGTCAGGGTAAGAACCGCTACATCTTGACCGTGCTGGGCAGACGGCTCAGGGCAAGGCAGATTGAAGCTGTGAGCCGACTGATTGCCGACCAAGGTTTGAACATCGATGGCATCAAGCGTCTGTCAGGACGTGCCAGCATCCGTTTTCCCAAGGAGAAGACGAGGGCTTGTATTCAGTTCTCTGTTCGTGGCACCCCCAGAGACAAAGAGGCGTTACATGCTGAATTGTTGCGGATGTCGAGCGAGTTAGAGGTGGACGGTTCGTTCCAGACGGATAACATGTACAGACGCATGCGCCGTTTGATTTGCTTCGATATGGATTCGACGCTGATTCAGACGGAGGTGATTGATGAGTTGGCCAGACGGAATGGCGTCTATGAACAGGTGGCAGCCATCACAGCCAGTGCCATGAGAGGTGAGATTGACTTCAAGGAGAGTTTTACACAACGATGCAAATTGCTGAAGGGCTTGGATGTGAGCGTGATGCGTGAGATTGCTGAGAACCTGCCCTTTACCGAGGGCGTCGATAGGTTGATGTATGTGCTGAAGAAGTACGGCTACAAGATTGCTATCCTGAGTGGTGGTTTCACCTTCTTTGGCGAATATATCCAGAAGCGATATGGTATTGACTACGTATATGCCAACGAGTTGGAGATTGATGAGACAGGACATCTGACTGGCAATTATGTGGGAGAGATTGTGGATGGTCGTCGCAAGGCTGAACTGCTGAAACTGATTGCCCAGGTGGAGAAAGTCGATTTGCAGCAGACCATTGCTGTGGGTGATGGCGCCAACGACCTCCCCATGCTCTCACAAGCAGGCTTGGGCATCGCCTTCCATGCGAAACCCCGTGTGGTGGCCAATGCGCAACAAAGCATCAACACCATCGGATTGGATGGCGTGCTTTATTTCTTAGGATTCAAGGATAGTTACTTGGACGAGAAAGCACAATAGTTCCTTCTTCTTACACGCAAACCAAAACAACTTAAAAACTAACTATATATGAAAAAACTATTACTAACTATCACAGCATTTTCCTTCATCCTTTGGGGAGTGGGGGAATCAGCTTATGCACAGACGGGGTCTGACTTCATGCAGGCCACCAAGAAAGCAGATGTGGACATCTTGTTCGATGTGGATGCCCAAGGCACAGAATACAGAGTGAACTGGGGCATGGATGCCGCATGGGATTGGAGTTACAACGTGTATCGTGGCATTGGACACATCGGCGTAGGCAACTTTGCCACAGGACGTGTGTCGTTCCAGCCGAACGACCTTGTGACCGACAACGGAGACGGCACCTACACATTGACAGCCCGTCAACAGAAGAAACTCAAAGCGCGTTGTGACCTCATCAAACTGACAGGCACGACAGAAGTGAACATCAACTGCGACCACGAAGCCCTTTTCTGCAAGGTAGATGCCAATGGTGATAAAGTCGGCGATGAAAAAGACAACACAGGTGTCAAAAACTACCAGGGCAAGCCAGAGGAATGGTACAAGCTCATCAAGGCGAGTGTGGCTTACGTGAAGAAGCAGGGGTTGAAGGTAATCAGCGTATCGCCTTTCAACGAGCCTGACTATGCAGATTGGCAGCAATGGGTTACAAGCAAGGGTGAGAAACAGGGAATGAGAGATTTTTTGGCGATTGCCAAACTGATCAAAGAGGATTCCTATTTTGATGGCATTCGTGTCTGTGGCGGCAATACGCTCAACGATGACAGGGCATTGGATTGGTACACCTTTCTGAAAGAATACATCGACGAGGGCAACACACACCAGCTGGCTGGTGACTTCGACCATTATGCAGACTTCTTCGCTACCGTGAAATCGGATGGCAAGGTGGCGACGGCAGATGAGCTGCACAATGTGGGTGAAGCCATCGTAGGAGCTAACTACGGCATGGAGAACGGCATCTGGTGGGGTTTCGACTCGAAGGCTCGCGGCCAGTTCTGCATCGACTCCAACGAGGGTGTTCGTCTTGGCTATGGAGAGAATCGTGATGCATGGACAGACGGTGCTGTTTATCGCAACGAGGTGACAGGCGAGGTGCATGGCTATCTCGGCTCGTCCGAACGTCAGGCGAAGACCTCCTCCTTTGCGTTCATCAGCAAGGGTAAAGATGTTTTCTTCAACGGCTATGGCCCCACCAGAGTCTATGTCTATGACGTGCCAGGTGGTACGGGCTATCAGAAGGGACAGATCAATGCAGAACGCTTGTTCGACATCACTTGGGGTGAGGACGTGGCACCTTTCGAGGTGAATGGCACTTACCAAATCATGAATATGTCGAGCAAGAAACTCTTGACCATGAGCGGAAACAATGCCACCACCGACTCGCGCAAGAGCAGCGGTACCACCCAGCAATGGAATGTCTATCCCAGCTACACGGATGGTGACTGCTCCTACTGGTTCTTCGACAATGCAGGCAACACGAAGATGCACCTCAACTCTGAACTGAATTGGGGTAATCTTGCCAACATCTTCACCTCCTCCGCCAATATCATCGTCTATAACACAGGAGAGGGTCATCCGATGGAGGAACAATGGTATGTGAAGTATGCGCAGAACGGAGCATTCTACATCATCAACCGCCTCACCAACAAGTATCTCTATAGTGGCAGCACGACAGCAGGAGCCAAGGTCACTTCCAAGACACCCCCTGCCAGCGATGCCAAGCCCACCGAACTGAACAAATATCTGTGGCGATTCCTGCCTACCGGTGTAAAGGTTCCAACCGCCTCTGTGACCAATGCGCCCCAAGCCCCTACAGGACTGACAGCCAAACAGCGTGTGGGCAGCGTGGAACTCTCGTGGACAGCCCCTGCCGACGAGGATGTCATCTCCTACACCATCCTGAGAGCGGAAGTACCTGTTACTGAGGGCACGACAGCCTCTTACAACACTATTGGACGTAATGTCGCAGGCACCACTTTCGTCGACAACACAGCCTGCGAGGGAACCAGATACCTCTACAAGGTGCAAGCTGTGGATGAGCATTGCAACCGTTCAGAAGCCTCAGAAGTGCTGGAGGCGTCGTTGCTGAATGAAAAGGCGCTGGTGGGTCAATGGCAGTTCGACAACGACCTGAACGACCTGTCAGCCAATGTGCTCAATGCCACCTACTATAGCACAGCTGCCTACGGCTCTCTCTGCAAGTCGGGTGAGAAGAGCCTTAAGATGGATGGCAAAGGCTATGCCATGATTCCTTACTCCGCCCTCCAGCAAGACGAAATCACAATCGCCATGTGGGTGAGATGGGGTAGTGGCAACAATTGGCAACGCGTGTTCGACTTTGGCTATGGCACCGACCAATACATGTTCTTCACCCCCAGCAATGGTTCGGAGATGCGCCTCGTGATGAAGAACGGAGGCGATGAACAGATACTGACCAACGGCAAGAAACTCACCGCCAACGTGTGGAAGCACCTTGCCATCACCTTCAAACCCATGGGTGACAAGGTGGAGGCCATCCTCTATCTCGACGGCGAGAAAGTGGCTGAAAGCAGCGACTTCACCATCAAGCCCTCCGACATTGCACCTTCCTTGTGCTACATCGGACGCTCTATGTTCGCTGCCGACCCCTTCTTCACGGGCTACATCGATGACCTGCGCATCTACAACTATGCCCTCACAGCTGAGGAGGTTCAAGGTATCATGACCGACCTCGACGCTGTGTCGAAAGACCTGAAGGACACCTACGAGGAAACCGCTGCCAATGCCATCAGCGCACCTCGTGCCATCCAAAATGCTGGCTCATGGTATGACCTCAACGGACGACCCGCCCAAGCCTCCGACAAGGGCATCTTGATTCGTCAGGGAAAGAAGGTGCTCCAGAAATAAAGCCCCTCATCTACCACCAAGCGATAGATTAGCAAGAAGAGCAGCCACGTGGCTGCTCTTCTTTATTCTTCTGCCTTCCAGAGTTCGTTGAGTTTCTGCTGGATGGCGGGAGCCAGAGCGGGGATGTTGTGGGCTTGCTCGAACTGACGGATGTTCTGATAGGTCATCTTCATCTTGTCCTCCTTCTTGATCTGCGTCAGTTCGTCCTTATCGACGTAGGCACGATCGATGTTGAACACCTGTATGCAGAACACGTGGTGGACGTTCTTGCCCTCTTTGTTATCCTGGTCGTAAGAAGTCATTAACTGCGACATGATGAAGTCTTCGGGGGCACATCTGCCGTCCTCATCCATCCTATAAAGGACGTAGTCGGCATCCTCTCTGTTCCTCTGCTTGGCATCTCTGGCTTCGCTCTTCTTCAGCTTCTTGTCCTTGCCTTGGGCTTCCAGCTTGTGTTCCACAGCCTTCCAGCCGTCATAGGAGAAACGACGCTGGCCGGCTTCCTTGTTGTCGACGATATATCCAATGGTGCCTTTGAAATCGCTGATGCGCTTCCTGCCGTTTCCCTCGTCGGTAATCTTTACCTGAATGTCCTTGTATTTCTCCTTGATTATCTCTTCCAACGATTGCGTTTTAATCTGGCTGTTCTTGTCGAGTTTGCTTCCCGCCAGTGCATTAATGGCTGTCTTAATGACACCGTAGATGGCTTTGGATGCGGAGGAAGTGCTGGCCGAGAGTTTCTTCTTTGCACAGTCATAGACATTGTCGGTGAGACCTGCACGATAGTACATAACACCATCCTCATCGTCGTAGAAATACGCCCGGTAGTAGGTCTGCACATACACATGCGATTTCCTCTTTACCACGATCTCAGGCAGTCCGAAATCGGCATCTTCAAGGGTGATGGTGCCGCTCTTGCCATTCACCTTGTAGAGTTTGGACTTGTAGGCCACATGGCTCACGCTGATGGTGTCGGCTCCCTTCACATCTTCCAGCACGCCGTCAATGTCGGTGACGCCAATATACTTAGCGTCAGTGGTCATTACTGCGACGTATGGCACAGGCTGCCCGTCTGTGTCGATTGTACGGATTTTTTGGGCATTTACACCCATTGTAGCCATCATGGCGGCGACGGCCAAAAATAGAATCTTTGTTCTCATTGATCAATCCTCTGTTAATGAGTTATTCGCGTTTGAATTTTCGGGTGCAAAGGTACGCCAAAAAGTCCATACCCACAAGCGTACAGGCAGATCATCGGACGGTTTCAGACGAAATTGTCGGGAAAATCAGAAAATCCACCATCTGCCGTATCACCTTTTCACGTCAACTATCAACTGTTTTGAACTGCAACACTGCAACGCTTCCGTTTCTTCTTGTTCACGTTGATGGGGGTGCTGTTCGGGAATGCGGTGCTGTAGGC
>JBGUMY010000416.1:0-9858 GCA_045117095.1 Bacteroidaceae bacterium
CGTGTCGTTGGCTTTCATGGCAGCCTCGAGGTGAGCCAGCGTGTCATGCACAGCCATATTAGGCTCAACATAAATCTCAGTGGAAGCCGCCCATGCCACCACGATGCGTGAACAGTTGTTCTCAGCCTTGAACTTGCGGATATCCTCACGAATCTGCTCCACCATATCCCAACGAGTAGCACATTGCTTCACATTGTCGCCATCAAGACGCTTGGCAAAATTCTTGTCGAAAGCTGCTTTGAAAGGAACAATCTTTTCGAGTTCATCTTTCACAGGAAGAATATCCTTCTCTTTCAGCACCTCTGCATACATCGCACTTTGAAAGGCATTAGCTGGATATACGTCCCAGGCTCCAAACACGATGTCATCAAGCTTTGCCATTGGAACAATCTCCGAATAAGGCAGATATTTCTTCTCAGCCCCCTTGCCCACACGGATTCTGTCATATTGAGTCATCGAACCCACAGGCTTTGCAAGTCCCTTACGAGCCATCAACACGCCTGTCATGAAGGTAGAGGTCACAGCACCCAGTCCTACGACCATGATGCCAAGTTTACCTTCTGCAGGCTGCACATTTTGATTTTCCATTTAATCTGTTTTGTTTTATATTTGTATACGATTAGCCATCAACGATCAAGCTCTAAGCATGGAGAAAACAGCTGTAAACCATGTCGAAAAGAAAATCGTTAGTGGGAAAAACTTTGCAAAGTTACGGAAAACCACTTAAACGAAGACAAGAAAAAACACTGCAAATATGTTCCATAAGGGGGTTTTAACATTGTTTAACCCGCTTTGTGCCACTCCATGTTGAAGTTTGTAGTATCTTTGCAATAAGAATCGGAACGAAAAAAATAAGATATGAACAAAAGCGACAGCATAGTAATCATTCCTACCTACAACGAGAAGGAGAACATTGAGAAGATTATCAGGGCGGTGTTTGCGCTGGAGAAATGTTTCCACATCCTCGTGATTGACGATGGTTCGCCTGATGGAACGGCCTCCATCGTGAAAGGACTGATGGTGCAGGAGTTTGCCGACCGGCTCTTTTTAATGGAACGCACAGGAAAACTTGGCTTGGGCACGGCTTACATTGCTGGGTTCAAGTGGGGCTTGGCGCATGGCTATGATTACATCTTCGAGATGGACGCCGACTTCTCCCATGCTCCCAGCGACCTGCCTCGACTCTATTCTGCCTGTGCTGACGAAGGCTATGACCTTGCCATTGGCAGCCGTTACATCTCTGGTGTGAATGTGGTCAACTGGCCTATGGGCAGAGTGCTCATGTCTTACTTCGCCTCGAAATACGTCCGATTCGTCACAGGCTTCAAAGTGCATGACACAACCGCTGGTTTCAAGTGCTACAAACGTCGTGTGCTGGAAACCATCGACCTCGACGCCATCCGTTTCAAGGGATATGGCTTCCAGATTGAGATGAAATTCACCACCTACAAATGTGGCTTCAAAATCAAGGAGGTGCCCGTCATCTTCGTCAACCGTGTAGAAGGCGTATCGAAGATGAACAGCAGCATCTTTGGCGAGGCATTCTTTGGTGTCATGCGCCTGCGTTGGGACGGATGGTTCAGAAAATACCCGAAGATAACCGAACAGTAACATGAAGACAATTATACGCAATGCAACAATTGTGAACGAGGGACGCCAGTTCATTGGTTCCGTCGTGATAGAAGATGACAGGATTCAACAGGTACTGAAGGGGGATGATTCCTCTCAACGGTACGACACAGAGATTGATGCGACGGACTTGTACCTCTTTCCAGGTGTGATTGATGACCATGTGCATTTTCGTGAACCAGGCCTGACGCACAAGGCAAACATTGCCAGCGAAAGCAGAACAGCTGCAGCAGGTGGTGTGACCTCCTACATGGAAATGCCCAACACCCAACCACCCACCACAACCCTCGAGCGGTTGGAGGAGAAGTTCCAAATTGCAGCACGAGACAGCCGTGTCAACTATTCTTTCTACTATGGCGCCAGCAATGACAATGTGGAAACGTTCCAGCAGCTCGACCGCCAACGTGTGCCAGGTATCAAAGTGTTTATGGGCAGCAGCACAGGAAATATGCTGGTGGATCGTGAGGACACTTTACGCAGAATATTCGAAACGTCGCCACTGCTGCTGATGGCACATTGTGAAGACACAGGAATTGTCGAGGCCAATATCCGTGCTTTCAAAAAGAGATATAAGGGTCAGAACGATTTTCCTGTCCGTTATCACTCACGCATCCGCAGCGTCGAGGCTTGTTACGCTTCCTCATCATTGGCCGTACAACTGGCGAAAGAAACGGGGGCACGTCTGCACATCGCCCACATATCGACGGCTCGTGAACTGGAACTATTGGAACGAAAGCCGATTGAAGAGAAGAAAATAACGGCAGAGGCCGTCATCGCCCACCTGATGTTCACCACAGAAGATTATGACACATTGGGCACACGCATCAAGTGCAACCCCTCCATCAAAACACCAGAAGACCGTGCAGCCCTACGTGCAGCCCTGACCAATGGACTCATCGATGTGGTGGCGACAGACCATGCACCTCATCTGGAGAGCGAGAAGTTAGGTGGAGCCTTGAAAGCGGCATCTGGCATGCCCATGATTCAGTTCTCATTGGTATCCATGCTGGAACTCTACGAGAAGGGCGTCATCTCCCTCGAGCATATCCCAGACCTGATGTCGCACAACCCTGCCAAATTGTTCAAAATCAAGGAAAGAGGTTTCATCCGTCCAGGCTACTATGCTGACTTGACGCTGGTGGATCCTGAGGCAAACTGGCAAGTGCGCGAGGGAAGATACTACACCAAGTGTGGTTGGACACCAATGGACGAACGCTTCTTCAAGTGGAGAGTACGTCGCACTTTCGTCAACGGTCTCACAGCCTATAGCGATGGTGTGGTCGTGGATGGTATCAGAGGCCATGAACTGAAGTTTGAGAGGTAAGAAAAGGAGCAAGGAGCAAGAAAAGGGGCGAGGAGCAAGAGATGAGAAAAGACTATCGCATCAGTGACCTGAAAGATTACATCAATTGGGCGTATTTCTTCCACGCATGGTCTCTACCACCGCTGTCGGAAGAAAGGCAACGCCTCCACGATGAAGCAGAGAAGATGCTGCAACGGCTGCAGCCCTACGTGAAGGTCAAAACGGTAGTGGAACTGATGCCTGCATGGAGCGAAGGTGATGACATTGTGGTGCAGCCCATGCGACCCTGCGAGTGTGGACAAAGCCATCCTTATGGTGAACCCGTTCGTTTGCCCATGTTGCGCCAGCAAGTGCCAAACCAAGAAGGCATCTGTCTCTGCCTGAGCGACTTTATACGTCCCCACTCAGTCAGTCGGCAAGACAAGATAGGCATTTTTGCCACCTCCACCAGCATCAATGTGGAAAAGACCTTTCCCAACGATGACTACAACAAGATGCTCCTCCAAACCCTTGCAGACCGCTTGGCAGAAGCAGGAGCAGAACGCCTCCATGAGGAGGTGAGAAAAACCATCTGGGGCTACGCACCCAACGAGCAACTGACCATCGAGGAACTGCATCAAGAGAAGTTTCAGGGCATCCGACCAGCAGTGGGTTATCCCTGCCTGCCTGACATCTCCATCAACTTCCTGTTGGACAGCCTCATCGGGTTCAAGAGCATTGGAGTGACACTGACCTCCTCGGCCATGATGCAACCCCACGCCTCTGTGAGCGGTCTGATGATCAGCCTCCCACAGGCACACTACTTCTCTGTGGGCAAAATCAGTAGCGACCAACGCGCCAACTATGCCCAACGACGACACCTGACACTTGAAGAAATAAACAGATACCTCCCATGTTGCTGAGAATACTCTTCCTGATTATCATCCTGCTGGTTGTGCCCGACCTGTACATCTATTTCATGTACATCCGCCAATGGACCCATAAACGTGGGCTGCGCATTCTGTGGTTCGTGCCCTCCATTGCACTCGCCATCTCTGCCATCATCATCATCAGTTCTGGCGACATGCGTCCTGCACATCAAGCATGGGTCAGTGTGTTCATGTATGTCTTCCTCGCTCTTTGTGCCCCTAAAGCTTTATTCATGCTTGCCGATGGCATAGGACACGGCATCAATCATCTCGTTACAGGTGGAACACGCACCAGCGATGGTTACGATTGTCTCTTCGTACGCATCTTCCGTATTCTCGGCATGTCCCTTGCCATCTTCGCTTTCGTGCTGCTCACTTACGGCTACTTCATCGGCCGAAACCGTTACATGGTACATCACCAGGTCTTCTACTTTCCAGACCTTCCCAAACAGTTTGACGGCTACCGAATCGTCCAGTTCTCAGACCTCCACATCGGCACCCTGCGCGATGGACATGAGGCTGATGCACAGACCATTGTCAACCTCATCAATGCCCAAGGCGCTGACGCCATCCTCTTCACTGGCGACCTCGTCAACCACCAAAGTGCCGAACTTGACGGATTCCGTCGTGACCTCAACAAACTCCAGGCTCCTGATGGTGTCTATTCCGTCATGGGCAACCACGACTATAGCATGTACCTCCGCTACCCTACTGAGGCTGAGCGCGAGGCCGATGTCAAGGAACTCCAGCGGCGGGTGAAAAGTTACGGATGGATTCTGCTACTGAACGACCACCGCATCATCCACAGAGGCAACGACTCACTCGTCATCGCTGGTGTGGAGAACGATGGACGCCCTCCCTTCCCTGCCTTAGGCGACTTGCCCAAGACGATGAAGGGACTCAAAAAAAACTGCTTTACCGTGCTGATGAGCCACGACCCCACCCATTGGCGACGCAACATCATTCCTCAGACAAACATCCAACTCACCCTGTCTGGACACACTCATGCAGGACAGTTCAAGGTATTCGGTTGGTCTCCTGTCGCTCATGTCTATCGAGAGTGGTCGGGCGCCTACAGCGAAGGCAACCAAGTGCTCAATGTCAGCGATGGCGTAGGAGCCGTCATGTTCCCTTTCCGCTTTGGTGCATGGCCTGAAATCAATGTCATCACATTAAAGCGCTGCACGAAACCACATGAGAAATGATTCTTGAAAAAGAAATGATTAAATAATCTAAGATATGGTCATTATAAAGATTCTCTACAAACTCTATTCGTTCCTCATCGCACTCCCCATCTTTGTGGTCATCACCATCTTCGTGTCCACCAGTGTCATCATTGCCAGCTTCTTGGGTGACACCAATGTTGTGGCTTATTACCTGCCCAAATTTTGGTCGAAGTGCGCTTTCTGGCTCTTTTTGCTTCGAGTCAAAGTGGAAGGGCGCGAGAACATCAAGAAAGAAGAAAGTTACGTCTTTCTCGCCAATCACCAAGGCTATTATGACATTTTCCTTGTCTATGGTTACCTCGGCCACAACTTCAAGTGGATGATGAAAGAATACCTGCGCAAGATTCCCTTCGTGGGTTATGCCTGCGCCAAGTCTAACCAGATTTATCTTGCTGACGGAGTTTCTGGTATATCCAAAGCTGTGAAGCAGTCACGCGAAACCCTCAGAGGTGGCATGTCTATGGTCATTTTCCCTGAAGGTACACGTACTTCCACAGGCAAGATGTCACCTTTCAAACGCGGCTCCTTCATGCTCGCCAATGAAATTGGTCTCCCTATCGTTCCGCTGTCCATCAATGGTTCATTCGACGTGTTCAACCGTCACCACAAATCTGTGCATTGGGGCACTGTCACGCTCACCATCCACAAGCCCATCACTGCAGAAGAAAGACAAGGAAAACCCTCCAAAGTCATCATGCAAGAAGTGTTTGATGTGATCAATGGAGGGTTAGAAGAAAAGTATCGTTCCTAACACCGTTCAGTACTTCAGGAAAAACTCTTTCCAGATCTTCAAGATGGAACTCTCGTTAGTGGAGATAATCTCCGCCGAACGAGTAAAATTGCGATATTCTTGCTTCCGCTTGGGATTGATACGAGAGAGTATATTCTTCGTTGTGGCTGGGAATATCTCGCCCTTCATCTGGAAATAAAAGACATTCTCCATCGGGAGAGGTTCTTGTTCGAGGATAAGTCCTGCTTCCGTATCGGCCAGATGAGAGAGAGACATTCCCTGCAAGGCGTTTTGTGTCTTGTTGATGTGATCAAGATAACGCTGATCAAGTGCCTTCTGGTTGAGTTGACGCACATGGATGACACGTGCAACAGAACCACCAATAGTGTCTTGTCTGACGATGCGCCCAAACATCTGCTCACTTCCCACAGGCATGTAAGTATCGCCATTAGGGAACTCCACCCGAATGATAGAACCAGGAACAGCCTCCATCAGGGTGTCATTCTGACTATACCACAGGGTTTGCTTGCCCACGTGGATGTTGCAGGGTACAACCGTCTTGGTGAGCTTGAACACACCCGTATAGACGGTGGCAGTACGGAACTGCTTGTTGATGAAGGGCCAAACGCCCGTAGGTATCCAATCGGCGTTATCCTGTGCCTGCATAGGAATGGAGGCCAAGAACACCAACAGGATGGAAAAGAGTTTCAGATTTTTCATGTTTGTGTGCATCTTTATAGGTTACTATTTCACTTTGACCACGAGATACTTGCTCACGCTCCAGAACTTGGCAGCATCGGTGATACGGAGGGTGTATTGACCCTTGCCATCCTTCAGCAATGTGTAGGAACCAGAGGGGTGGGTGGTGAGGATGGATGCAGACTTCGACTCGAGTGGAATGACATTGACTTGGCGGATGTCAATTTTCGTGAAGTAGTCCTTGTTGTAGGTGCCTTGTAGCACCTCACCTTTTTTGAGGATGCCTTGTGCCTTGAGTTCCTTGCTGGTGCCAAAGACATACCAAGCGGTGTTGAGTTGCGCATCTTGGTTGCGGGCAATCTCCTCTGTAACAGCCTTCTGTTGCTTCACTTGCTCGTTTTCAGTCTGAAGGGTAGATACTGTGCCAGACAGTTCTTGTATCTTCACATTCTTCTCAGCCAATTGGGCACGCAGCGACTCCAATTCGGCATTCTTTTCATTGAGTTGCTGGGTAAGGTTGTTGATGGCTTCCTTCAATTTGGCAGAGTTAATGGAACTGGTCTTGAGTTTGCTTTGCAGTTCTTCAATCTTGCGTCTGTTCTCATCGAGCGTCTGCTGAATGAAGTCCATGTTCTCACGAATGTTGGCAGCAGAACTGTTATTTTCTGCTCCAGTACGCATCATGTTGACACGTCCTTCTGCCTCGTTGATGAGGTCGAAGCCCAATTGGATTTCGTTGAACGTGCCCATCAAATCATTGATCTCGTTGTCCTTCTGGTCGATGATATTGCGCAAGGAATCGCGTTCGCGATCACTAACTTCGCTACTGTTGGAACCGAAATTGCAGCTGAACAGCATCATAGCCATAGCCGCCATTAAAAGAATCTTCTTCATAATTTGATCTATATACATTTATAAATTATTTGTACTTATTCTTGTTTTTACCCGTTCCCATCAGCATTTGCTGGGGATCCGGAGGCGAGGAACAAGGAGTAAGGGATGATAAGCAAGAGGAATCGGACTTGCCTGCCAGCACCACCACAATCTCTCCCAAAGGCTCCGTCTGCTCAAAATGAGCAACCACTTCCTGAAGACAGCCACGCACATGCTCCTCATGGAGTTTGGAAATTTCGCGTGCCACACTCACCTGCCGATCGGCTCCAAACACTTCCACAAACTGCTGAAGAGTTTTCAGCAATCGGCGAGGCGACTCGTAAAAGACGATGCTGCGAGACTCATTCTTCAGTTCCTCCAGTCGCGTCTGACGTCCTTTTTTCTGAGGAAGAAAGCCCTCGAAACAGAACTTGTCGCAAGGAAGTCCACTGCTCACAAGGGCTGGCACAAAAGCTGTGGCTCCTGGAAGGGTCTGCACTTCAATGCCTTGTTTCACACATTCACGCACCAAGAGAAAACCAGGGTCGCTGATGCCAGGTGTGCCTGCATCGCTGATCAATGCGGCAGTCTGCCCTCCCTGTATACGTCTGACCACCTGCTGCACGGTGTCGTGCTCGTTGAACTTATGGTGGGACATGAGGGTACCATGAATGTCATAGTGCTGCAAGAGCACACTGGATGTGCGCGTGTCTTCTGCCAATATCAAGTCAGCTTCGCGAAGCACTCGCACAGCCCTGAAGGTCATATCTTCCATATTGCCCACAGGAGTTGGCACCACATAGAGTTTACTCATTAGTCGCCTATTTTATGGTGCAAAAGTAGGAACAAATGTGAAAAGTGGAAAGTGAAACGTGGAAAAAAGCCTCAAAAACAACTTTTTTTCACATTAGAGGGATATAAAGCATGAGTTTTTATGTATCTTCGTGGCGAAAATACAACAAAAACATTCTATCCAAATATGAAGACAAAAACATTTACATTCGACCGCGTGGTGCGTATCCTGATCAGCCTCATCATCATGACGGCTGCCTATTTTCTGATTTTACGATTGAGCAACGTGCTCATCCCCTTTCTGGTAGCATGGCTCATCGCCTACCTGCTCTACCCTATCGTCAAGTTCATCCAATACAAGTGTCATGTCAAGTCGCGCATCCTCAGCATCATCATCACGGTGCTGCTCATCTTGGGCATCATCACTGGCGGATGTTACCTCATCATCCCACCCATCATCGATGAGATGACACACCTGAAAGATATCATCGTGGAATATGCCACCACCGACTCGACCGTCACATCGGTGTCGGCTGAGGTGGAGAACTACATCAAGCACAATATCGACCTCAACGAAATCACCAAAGCACTCACCGTGAAGGATGTGTCACAATTTGTGGAGGAGAAGGTGCCACAGTTCTTCTCCATCATCAGCAGCAGTGTGAGTGCCATCGTGGGCTTCATCGCCTCGCTCATCGCCATCATCTACCTGTTCTTCATCCTGGTGGATTATGAAGCGATGGCTGAGGGACTCTTCAAACTCGTGCCCAAAGGCAAACGCGGCATTGTACAAGACGTGATGTCCGACCTGCAGAAGGGCATGAACGGTTACTTCCGTGGACAGACCATCATTGCCATGTGTGTGGGTGTGCTGTTCAGCATCGGCTTCCTCATCATCGGTCTTCCGCTGGCCATTCCACTCGGACTCTTTATCGGTGTGCTCAACCTCGTGCCTTATCTGCAAACCATTGGTTTCATCCCTACCATCATGTTGGCGCTGCTGAAAGCCTACGACACAGGACAGAACTTCTGGGGCATCATGCTGGCAGCCCTCATCGTGTTTGCTGTGGTACAAGCCATTCAAGACTGGGTTCTCACCCCTCGCATCATGGGTAAGGTGACTGGCCTCAACGCCGCCATCATCCTCCTCTCACTCTCCGTCTGGGGAAGCCTGCTCGGATTTGTTGGCCTCATCGTGGCACTGCCCCTCACTACCCTGATTGTCTCCTATTATAAAAGATATGTGTTGGAGGAGCCTGAAGAACAAGAAAAGAAAGAAGAAAAAACAGACAATTAATTGTTAAGGTCAAAGTCAAGGTTAACATGAAAAAGTTGCTATCGCTGCCACCCAATGCAGTAAGTAAATATCTGAGCATCAACCAACTGTCAGAGAACGAATACTTCTGTACCTCCGACCCTGTAGGCCATAAGCTCGGCAGTGGAGGTGGAACCACGTGGTTGCTTGAACAAGCTGCCCTACACGAACATGCCACCTCGTTCTGTACGTGGTTGGGACAGGAAAAGCGCATCTTGGTGCATGCAGGGGGGCAATCTCGCCGTCTGCCTGCCTACGCAGCCAGTGGCAAGACCTCTATTCCCATTCCTGTGTTTCGCTGGATTCGTGGACAGAAGATTGACCAGACCCTGCTCGACTTGCAATTGCCGCTCTACGAGAACATTCTGAGACAGGCGCCAGAC
>JBGUMY010000417.1:0-9853 GCA_045117095.1 Bacteroidaceae bacterium
CCACATCACCCAATGGAATAATCTCGTATAAACGATGCTCTTGGGCGTATGCAAGGAGAGCATCCTTAGAGGGAAACCAATGTTCTACTCTTTCTTCTGCAAACATACAATGATACCATCCTTGGTATTTTTGATCATAAGGATATGTATCTTTCCCCATGTTTGGGTGATCAGTATTAACAGCACTCGCACTATAATTGTTAGATAAGTACCAGTTATTAACAGGGAATCCAGGAATGGTCTTACCGTCTGCTATGGTGAAATTGCGCAGGCGATCATCTCCATCATATTTATATAAAGGCTGCGTGGACTGCGTATTATATTGATCAATTACGTGGCTAGGGTAATCAGTAGTTATAAACTTTTCCCCATTATACCAATAATAATATAGCCATTGACCATTTCCATCTTTTTCTTGCACGGGACCTTTATCAATGGTAATCCACAAGTTACTATTAGGATCGGATGCACGTGTATCCAATGTCTGTCCCAAATCTCCAAAACCCCATGTGTGGTTCGGATCAATCTCGCCATAACGTTCTATGAAGTTGGCGGTGTACTCTTGAATAGTGGCCAGTTCCTCATCGGTATAGTCAATCACATTTTCGGACATACCAGGGTCATAGTCACTGCAGGCGGCAAACACTGTCAGTGTTGCTGCTGCAAAAAATAAATGCTTGATGTTCATTACATTCATCTTTTTGATTGTTATAATTGAGTTATTACTTTCTGTTTTTGTCGGATTGTTGCTATCTAACAATTGGTGCTCTTTGGCATACAAATGTACCAAGATTGTGCAAAGTTACAAAGTTTTGGGAAATAAATTGTTAAAGAATGTGTCTTTTTCTTCAATTTAAGTTACTTTTTTAACTAAATTGGGGTTCTTTTTCAAGAAAACGATGTATCTTTGCACATCAATATCTATTTTCACGCACATAGGCATTAACCTATGGTGTACCTACAAAAACCTGACAACATGAAGAAACTTTTGACATTAGCCATATTATTGATGGCATTGCTGCCAGCTCAGGCACAGATAGAAGAGGTGGGCGGATTTGACTTCACCAAAAAGAAGGCAGAGGCGCAGGCAGAAGCAGAACGTGCCAAGAAGGAAGCGGAGGCGCAAGCGGCTGCTGATGCTGCCAAAGAAGCTGCCGAGAAGGCTGCAGCAGCCCGAAAGGAAGCCGCTGCCAAAAGTGTGCTGAAACCTGAAGAGGAACGTCGCCTTGCTGCTCAACAAAAGAAACAACGAGAGAAGGAAGAAGCACGTCGCGAACGCAAGCTCCAAGAGAGCCAGAAAGACTCCCTGAAATGGATGAGGAACCAGCATAAACTGCGCTCATGGAAACGCAGGATTTTTGGTGGTGCACAATTGGCACCTAACCTCTCTGTAGCGGATAATATCACCGACCACCCGACGTTCAAATATTCAGAAGCCTTCGGTACGAGTTTGAGTGTCAATGCAGGTCTTTATTTCGACAGGAGATTCGGAGTACGAGCAGGTTTGGGTTACTCACATGTGAAGAACCGTGTGGACAGGGAATGGGTGAATGCCTGGCAACATGACCATATTTATAAGGGGAATGGTTTCTTCCACTTCGATGTATTTGAGACGTATGGAGATTTCTTGTTCGACATCAGTGGGGTGAGCCGCTCCAATAAGTTTTATCCATTGCACGTGATGTTTGTATTGGGTGCCGACTTCGTGGTATCGGGTGAAAAGAAGATGGACATGAAGACGATGGATCCATCGGACACAAGCGAACATGGCTCAGTGGCCGCATGGAACATGCTGAAGAAGCCCAAGTTGGATGCTGAAGGAAATCAGGTGCTCGACGACAAGGGAGAACCTGTGATGACAGGTGAATATGTACGTTTTGAAGATTTGGTTCGCACGAAATCAACAGCATGTTTCGGCCTTCGTACAGGATTCCTGTTCGACTACCGTGTCGCAAAGAATGTGTCAGTAAACTTCGAGCTGATGATCACCACCATGTTTAACGATTATTACGAGGGTATCAAATATCACGAACCCATCGATTTCTTGGTGAAGCCGAACTTTGGCATTGCTCTTTGGTTCTAAGACAACTTCTATAAATTCAACAAGTTCTTTTTACGGCATCAGTCTGCTAAAGTCGTTTTCCAAATCTTCGAAGTTCCCCTTGAGATAGACGGCGGTGGCATGGGGCTTCTGGTAGACAATGATGACAACCTTTGAAGAGTCTTTCTTCGACTGCAGAATGGTCACATTGCTCCCTTCCACCTTCGTTTCATGCCTGACCACAAATCCTTTGAGTTGGCCAGCAAGACTTGTGCCCAATTTCTTACCAGCCTTGTCGCCTGTGGATATGAGGATGGTCATCATTTCTATCCTATCAATCATATTCTTCAATCCAGGTACATTGATCTGGTCGAAAGGCAATTTCTGCAAACTTTCCTTACCCACCGTCTTGGTGGTGATGTCATCCATCTGTGTGTATTTCAAGAACACTTCTTCCTGTGCCTGCATCGTGAGAGAAGCAAACAGCACAGCCATCAAAAAAATCACTTTCATATTTTTCTGTTATTATGTTTTACTATTTTATTTCCCTGCATCGAGCGTCACACTGGAAGCAGCAATGCGACCTGATACCATAATTTCTGTAAGTGCGTTACCTCCCAGACGATTACCACCATGAATACCACCTGTCACCTCTCCTGCTGCGTAAAGCCCTGGAATAGGCTTGCCATTCAGATCGATCACATGACGCCACTTGTCAACCACCAGTCCACCCATTGTGTGATGAGTGGCAGGTGCTAATATACGCACTGTGAGAATGGCATCGTCAAGAGAATAAGTAGAAGGATCGTATGTTCCATCTGCTTTGCGTTTCGCCTTCCCTATAATGGAGGTGGCATATCTCTTGCCTACATCGACTGGCTCTTTGCCTTCCATCACCGCCTTGTCATATTCACGGATTACTTTCATGATGGTCTCAGTGTTGACATCGACTTTCATCGACTGAAGCAACGTATGGAGTTGGTCGGGCTTGCAGGCGAATTGCTTGCCAGGAATATCAATTCCTCTCACTTCGTTGGGTTCCGTTGTCTCTTCACCTCCGATGTAGAGATAGACTCCTGACTTACCGAAGAGGCTCATTCCATTCTCAAAAGCTTTGATGGTGATGACATCGCGTTCACGCGTCTCATCCACAAAACGTTTGCCATTAAGGGCACTGATGAAGATAGCATCAGAAACACTTCCAAAAGCGATGTTACCATAGTCGGCATAGGACATCGGCATCAACTGGGTCCATTCCATACCTGTGACAGCGGCACCCACATCTTCGCCCATCGCAATACCATCACCTTGCTGCGAGGCACGGTTGGTTGTACCCATGTGTTCAGAGAGGTATTGCTTGTTCCAATAGCGGTTAGTGGTCATCACCTTACGGATATTGGCTGCATAGCCACCTGTGCAGATGATGACACCTTTGCGGGCGTATGCCGTCACTTCTGTACCATCATCCATCTGTGCCTTCACACCCTTCACACGTCCTTTCTCCTCAATCAGTTCCTTCGCAGTCGTTTCCTTCATGATACGATTGGCCTTATTGGCACGAATGAACGTAGTATAAGGTGCCATGATGTAAGCACCCCAGTTGCCGTCATAATGCTCTGCCGTACCATCACCATCTGTATCGATATCGGCACCCGTCATCTTATTTCCACGGAACCATAACTCGCCCACAATCATAATCTGCTGTTCCAAAAACTTCACACCCATATCGGACAGCCAAGGACGAAGGTCTTGACCTTGTTCCACCACTTGGCGCACCAATTCTTCATTCCCGTATACCCACTCTTTCTTGTTTTCAGCCTGTCGCAATCCACCATAATAAGTCTGGAAAATGTGCAGGTTGATGGTGGAGAAAAGGGTCAAATCAGATTCAGGCACACCACGGCTCAACTTAGGACGTGCCCATGCCAGATAGGCAGAGATTTCTTTCTTTAAGGCCTGCAAGACGGGTCGATACTCAGCATGGACACCATGTCGCGAAAGGTCAATGATGTTGCCTGGCACAAAAGGATAAGCACGGTAGTAACTATCATCAAAATCCTTTTCATCCCACTTCAGAATCGTCTCCAAATCTTCTATACAACCCTTCTCCGACTTCACCTTGGGATAGGTATTGCCGTCGTAACCGACCCCTGTAGTAGCATCAGGATGTGCTGGATCCCACACGAGATAAGGGACTACACTCTGATAGATGCCACCAGAAAGCAATGTATTACCACCCATCTCAGCATTTTTCTCTATCACCAGCACAGTGTTGCCATCTTGAGCAGCCTGAGCTGCTGCTGCAAGACCTGCACCACCAGCACCCACAATGACCACGTCCCATGTGCCTTCAATAGGATCCTTACTCTCCATCTCCTCATGGTTCCGTCTGAACTGCTCAATGTCGGAGACATGCGCATAACTAGCCGCATTCATCACAGCCTGTATCATTGCATAACTTGACACTGTGGCACCAGACACCACATCAACACCCACGCCATTAGCCTGAATCATCCGCTTTGTCAATTTTTCGAACACCACGTCACCCACATGAGGTGTTTCATGCTGCTCCACCACTTCAATGCCAGTAAGGCAGGAATCGCTAAACGTCACTTTCAAGCGAACCTCACCATTCATGCCGTCAGAAGATGCCTCATACGTACCAGCCACGAAAGTCAGCGGCTTCTCAAAATTGCAAGCGCACAGCATCAGTGCAGCCAGCATTGTCATCCAAAGTTTCTTCATCTTGATTACTTTCTATAGGTTTGGAAGTATTTTTCTTGTCAATTTATTCAATTATTCAGGAATCTTCTCACTAGTTTGGCGCAAGAACTTGCCATTGAGCGAGTAAGCCTCGTTGTAAGTGTAGCGTCCGTAGTCAGGAGCAGGGTAGTAACCATAGGAAGCTACAATAATCTCACCTTTATTGACATCGATTGCTTGCACACCCTCTGTGCTGGGCAACTGGATGGCCGTATGCTTCTCGAGGTCGATGATGTATGTCCAAATATTGCGTGCATCAGGACAACCTTCCACAACAATCTTGGAACCATCCTTCGAGGCGAACTTGGCACTGGAAGCTGCACCAATAAGGTGCATGGGCACTTCTACCCCACCCTTCTTCTGTTGCAATTCCTCCCATGGAGCAGCAGCCGTAGGGTTAGTAAACAGCACACGGAACAACTTATCTGAACGTTCATCTACCAACCACACCGTATAGCATCCCGCTGTTTCATCCTCATCAGGCTTCGTTTCTTCATTTACATAAAGCACAAAATTAGATAACCTATCTTGCTTAACAGCCGTTTTAGGCAACTCACTGAGCTCCATCTCTGTCTCAGCATAAGGAGCAAGACCCAACATCTCAGAGTCATCTGCTTCCCCATCTTCAGCGTCAGTGGAATTCGTCTCCAAGTTGATGCTGAGACTCTGAATACTATCTGTATTGAATTCAAGAGTGTCTGATCCATTATCTGTGTTAATGGTCAATTTTCCATGACACGACGACAACATACCTGTCGCCAAAACTGCACTTGCGAAAAGGTATAAAAGTTTATGTCTCATCTTTTCTTTTTTATATACATTATTTAATAAATTGCCTGTCTTGTTAAACAGGCATTCCTTTTTGTCTCACACACCCACCAGATAGTTGATGGACTGCACCTTGCCCATGATAGAAGAAAGGCATTCCTTCAGTTGTCCAATGAGATTATTGGAATCGATGTAGTCTGACACCTCCTCGTGAGGGATGAGCAGCGACACCGTCTCATTCTTAAACGTCACCACACGCACCTGCATTAGGTACATGGTGTACACCCTCGCTCCAAACACAGAAGTCAGTTTGTCTCTGAAAGCAGCCTCTCTAAACGACATACCATCCCATGGAGAACGATCAGCACTTTTACGCTCCTTCGCTGCCTTCCGCAACTTCTCCTCACGTTTCGAGAAGAGAGGTAACTCCTCAAAGATTTCTTCTGCCACTGCCTCCTCAAAATCATCTATCACATTGCGCAAAGCCGTAAAAGCATACTTCTTCTTGTCAAGAATTTTGCTTTCCGCCTTCATCATATACTCCTTCACCTCTTGCATCTTAGCCGTGAACACATCCATATTTTCTTCAGTGATACGAGGCACAATCTGACGAATTTCTGATGTATGGAAACCAAAATCATTCTTCAATACCCCCTCAATGGCTATCAACTTTTTTGCCATCATGATGGACTTTCCTTGTTCACGACCCAAGTCGCTGGTGGTGATGATAAAAAGAATTTTCTCAGGTGTGCCGTTCTTTCTTCCTAAAGGATATATCTCTTTGAAAGAGAAATAACAGTCAGCCTCGCCCTTCTCAGCTAGATCACGTAACTCATCTGCAGCTGTCTTCAACACTCTACGTTTGAACTGACGATATTCCGTATATTTTTTTTCCACCCATCCCCACTGTCCGTTCTCGTCTTCCTCATAGGCATAGAAACCCAAAATCTTGCGCAATTCAGCATATTCCACTTCCCAGTGACCAAACGTCTTGTAGGCCGAAATAATCATATAGAGACGGCTCGTGTACTGGCTCGACGCATTACGTGCTACAGCCTTGATGTATTTGCTGTAACGGGTGAAATTGAAAATCTCCTTCGCCTGTTCACGATTGAAGTAGAAACGGATAAAGCCCTTGCGCCGACCTCGTTCGTTGTCTTCGAAAGGTACACTAATACTGTCAAATACATGCGACAACTTCATCATCTTCATTCCCTCCACCTCTTCTGGCCGCTTGATGGTGGCAGACATCAGCCTGTAAGCCATCGACTCCACGTCGGCATAGTAGTCAGGGCGGTTCGAAACAGCCGCCAAACTTACATCCACGTGAGCCACACCGTTCTCATTGAAATCCTCCTCCTTGAAGACGGAATTACCCTCCTCACCCATGTGCGCAATAAAGTCATTAATCTTCACCTGCAAGGCACCCATCAATTCCACCATGATATGGGTTTGGGTCAGTGAGAGGTCACCACGCATCACGGATATACCCCATGGTTGCCGAATCCACTCCACATTCTGGGGCAGATTCTTCATGATGCTCTCGTCCTGCGCCTTCTTGGTCTTGGAGGCAGTCGGCTTCTTCTGAGGTTTCTGTTCTTCTTCCTTTTCCATCAGTTTAGGATTCAGTATTTCATGAGTCTTTAACGAAAACAATGCAAAGATGAAAATTTTTTTCTTTTCCACAAAAAACTCACCCAATTTCTTGCACTCAAACACTAAAAAACTACATTTCCGCCCTCTTTTTGTGACAAATATGTATTATAAATGACAACCATACCCTACATTTTATCGTGACATATATGTATCAGAAATCTCATTTTCTACTCATTTTTCATTCCATATCCAATCCTCTTTATAACGTGAATTCGTCATAATAGCAAATTGTTTTCTTTCGGCGGTCTGCCGCAACTTATTATGCCGAACTGACTTTCTCTATAGGTGATGGTAAACCATCACCCTACCCTTTTTTTTTCTGAAACATTCATCTTATTGGGAATTTGTCACAATTTGTTTTGTTGTTTGGTTTTTGTCACATTTTCATTGGGAATTTGTTCCGCAACACTTTTTCATTTGGTTTTTGTCACAATTTTTATTCTTCTCCTTGCCTTTTTGTCACGGTCTTAATGGGGATTTGTCCCCTTTTCCTTTGCCTTTTGTCACGTTTATCATTCTCATTGTACTATCTATCAATAAGTTGGTACTTTATGTATTCTTATATCCTCATTATTTATCTTATATAAGAAGGATTCTTTCTTTGCTTCATTTTTACAAAAAAGTGTTTCTTTATTGGGTATTTGTCACGATAGCTTGCGACAATAATGTATCTGAAGCGTGACAAATCCGTATTATAATGCTGATAAAAGCGTGACAAATCCGTATTGTCCCCTACCCTATTCTCCTTTAATTTCTGGTTGTTTTTGAGCAAGTTGAAGTTTTTCAGTTATAGAAAATGTACCAAAGGTCTCTCCTATTCAAAGCATGTGCATTGGGAAGATTGAAAACGTGACAGAAATGTATTGGGAATTTGTCACACATAACGCTTGCAGCAAAAATTTGTTTCATTTCTTTGGTCTTTTCACGAAAAAGACTTAACTTTGCAACCACTATACCTATAAAACAATTTGAATATGAATAAAAAGATTCTTTTGACCATGGCACTAGCACTGGCAGGATTGTCGGTGCAAGCACAGGGACCCAATCCAAATTCAGCAAATAGTCTTCCACTTGTTAAGCCCTCAAGTGTGTGGCAAATGCCCTCAGACGAGGAGATGAATGAATGGAAAAGTCTGAACGAGTCAGCGAGTAATGAGGAAGCAGACCTGCCCGATAATATGTGGGCTCGCTACGAAGAACTGAGTGAACTTCCTGTTCTTGAGGATCTCTATTCGGAAAAGTGTAGTTGGTACTGTGGTGGTGAAGTGCAGCGTGTGACGGCTTCAAGCCACTTGAAAGCGCAGGGACGCTTCAACTACTTGCCAAAGAATGCCCATGATTTCGACCACGAATCGGTTTGGGCAGAGGGTGTACAAGGCCAAGGCATTGGTGAGTGGCTCGAATATGAGTTTGCTGGTGCTTGTCCAAGAGTGACCGCTGTGAAGATACTTCCAGGCCATGTGAAGACAAAGGCTGCATGGGAGGCGAACTCACGCCCTAAGTATATCAAGGTGTACTATCTGGGCAAACCTATCTGTATCCTCGACTTGCAGGATGTGCGTGGCATGCAGTACTTCGACTTGGAGAAGTTTGGTCCCTTTGGTTACCACGACTCCGACAAACCTACTTGGCGACTTCGTTTCGAGATTGTGGATGTATATCCTGGCACAAAATATCAGGACACCGTCATTTCAGAATTGATGTTTGATGGTATTGACGTGCATTAAGTCTTCTTTTGTTTGAGAAGAAGGCATCCAATAAAAAGAGAGCCACAGGTTACACAATAGTGCAATCTGTGGTTCTCACGTTTAGGATGATTTCTTTCTCACGCATGGGATGGCCAAAATCGGCTTGTGATGTCTTCCCATGAATCATTATGAGTGTTTTTGTAGAGCCGTTGGTTAGTTGTTGGCTTGTTGAGAGGACCGAGGTGCTGGAGGTAAGGACCAATCTTGATGAAGTCGAAATCATCCTTGTTCACCTCAGGCGAGAGTCGCATCCTGCCGCTGTACCATGCCACCTTCAGATGTGGGTATTCCTCGTGGATGTATTGTGCCAGTCGATTAATTCGGCGTGGTTCAGCATCTCCTCCCATGAAGGCGATACAGGTGATGTTCTTGCCGTTCTTTTCGACAAACGCATCGATGGCGTCTGTAGTGAGCGGCATACCGATGTCCTCCCACAGATAGGGGCTATGGCAGCCAGGGCAATGACAGGGACAACCCGATATGTTGATGGCAAGCGTCACTTCATCGGGTATCTCCTGAAAAACGATGTCGCTGTTGACGTACTTGAGCATAGTAATTATGCACTGGCATGTGCGTAATATCTGCGTGCTGCTTCTTCCTGACGTGGCTGTGAGAAGTTGCTCACACGTTTCAGATAACCGATGATACGAGTCATGTAGTCAATATTTTTTGAACCGCACTTGGGACATTCGTGCAGGTAACGCTTGTCAATGTGACCGCAGTCGTTGCACACAGTGTTGGGGATGTTGAACGTGAAGTAGTTACAACCTTCTTGTGCTGCCACCTTCAAGAGTTGGGCATACTGCTGCTTGGAGAGGTGCTCTTCGAGATTCATGTGCAGTGCCGAACCACCTGTCAGATGTTCGATATAGGGTGC
>JBGUMY010000418.1:0-1904 GCA_045117095.1 Bacteroidaceae bacterium
TGGCTTATGCTCAAACAGCATCACACACTTGGCTTACGACGGAAAAGGTACTGTATGGGGAGCCACCGACAATGGTGTATTCTGCCTATCCGTTTCCGAAATCTATACACATTTTGGTGAGGATGAAGGACTTCGAGGACAAATTGCCTGCCTTACCAAGTGGCAAGGCAAACTGATGGTAGGTACCTTCCAAGGTCTCTTCCAACTGGAAGGACAACGGTTCCGTCAAGTAGAAGGCGTGAACCAGGCTTGCTGGCAGTTGGTAGAGGGCAAAGAGGGAGAACTTCTTGCAGCCACGTCAGATGGTGTGTATACATACGCTAACGGACATGCCACTCACCTGACAACCCAGTTCACCCTTTCCCTTTTAAACATGGGGGATGGTTCCCACTTGGTAGGTGAATTGGAATGTGTGTGTCGCTACAACAGCGCAGGTCGCCAAGTCATCGACAATATACAGAACATCTCTCACTTCAAGAAAGACAAGCATGGAGGCGTATGGGCCATGACGGTGATGGGTGAATATTACTACTTGAAGCCAGGAAAGGAACATTTCGAACGTCAAAAGGAAGGTCCCATTTCCATGCTCTTCGAATACATCGATGAAGAAGGACACACTTGGCGAAGCAACGACAATGGTATTGGTTTGGTATGCGACCCTTCAACCGATCAGTTGAAGCAGTGGTTGGAGCCACTTGCTGGCGTCAACATGCAAACCATGCTGCTCAAGGATGGTATCGCATGGGTGGGCACAAACAGCGAACTGATACGTTTCGACATCAGCCAAAGCCAATATGCCAAGGCTTATGCCCCACAGATTTATATCCGCAACTTTAATCTGACCCATCGTGATATGTCTGTCACATTCTCCAACGACAAGACGGAACTGGTGGGACATACCCTTTACAGTTATCGATTGCATGACCAAGACACATGGTCCAAGTGGAGTGATCAACAGCATTTCTTGTTTGCCAATCTCAGTTATGGCGATTATAGACTATGTGTACGTTCGAAAGACGCGTTCGGACAAATCAGTGAGTCTAAACCCCTCCTATTCACCGTGCCCCTACCCTTCTATTACAGGTGGTACGCCATTCTACTCTATATCGCCATCATCGCCTATCTGATTTACCTTTTGTTCAAACACCGTATGCGTCGTCTGCAGAAAGAGCAGCAGCGACTTGAGGCTATCGTGGACGAACGCACCAAGGAAGTGGTGAAGCAGAAAGACGAGATTGAAGCCCAGAAGAATGAGATTGAGGAGAAGTCTCACACGTTGGAAGACACCCTTCAGGAACTGCGTTCCACTCAAAAGAAACTGCTCAAGCAGGAACGTGAGGCCACGATGGGTAAGTTGACCAAGGGACTCATCGACCGCATCCTCAACCCCATGAACTATATCAACAATTTCTCCCACCTTACCCTCGGCTTTGCCAAGGATTTGAGAGAGAATCTGGAAGATGACAAGGAGAACATGACACCAGACATCTACGAAGACTCGATGGATGTGATGGATATGATGCAGACCAACCTTGAGAAGATTGAGCAGCATGGAATCTCTACCACACGCATCTTGAAGGCGATGGAGGAGATGCTGAAAGAGCAATCGGGCAAGGTGGAACCTGCCGATGTGGGGCAGTTGTGTCAGCAAAGCATCGATATGCTCAAAAACTACTACGAGAAGGACATCGAGACCTACCATATACAGGTGGAATGGGAGAAACCATCCTTGCCAATAGTAGCAGATGTGACAGCCGAAACCCTGATGAAATCCATCACTTCCATGCTGGCCAATAGTATCTATGCCCTCAAGAAGAAACAGGAGAAAGGACAGCAAGGAAGCACGGAATTGCCAACTATCCGGATGAAAATTTTTCCATCCTCTGGCGAAGAGCCTCCCATCA
>JBGUMY010000419.1:0-3332 GCA_045117095.1 Bacteroidaceae bacterium
CGCCCTATCAGACGTTCCGAAGAACCGAAACGGCAGAAAGGAAGCACCAGATAGGGAATTCCCCTGAAAATGGAGAAATGGGTCGGGTGAATCAGATTCGTGTGGTGGCAGTTGAACACAATCATATACTCATCCCTGAACCGCTGCTCACCCTCTATGTCCAACGCATTGGCGGGACGATATATCTTGATGGCAACGACCAAGCCATATTCATCAAGTTCGTCTTCCGTGAGTCCCTCTATCTGGTCCAGCTGACTGATGTCGCTCATCGTGTTGGTGTCGAGTGCCGTCCATACGTCGGCAGTGGCACCATCGGTACTCAGTGGACGAATGAGTTTGTAATGTTCGTCGAAAAGTTCGCCACTATCGGCAAATTGTTCAATATCAAGCATTTTTGTGTATTATTTAAGTCTCAATTTTTCGCCTTCTTTCAAGCGCGAGAAGAGATCCAACCCATTCATCTTCATCAGACTCGCCATCTTGATGCCATATTCTTGTGCGATGGCATAGATGGTTTCATCTGCTTTCACGTGATGAAAGTCCTTGGCTCCTCCATATTTGGATTTCTTTTTGTCTAGATAGATGATATCGCCTTCCTTCAAATCCTCTTCGCTGGTCGTCTCATTAAATTCCAGCAACTTCTGTTTAGGAATGTCATATTTCATCGCAATAGAGGAAAGTGTCATACCAGGATAGAGGATAGTGCATCGGACATCATTGATTTCCACCACATAGCGACGGATTGCTTGCCCTACCTGCTCCTCTTCTTCCGATACTTCGGACTCATCTTGCTGACAAGATGCGTCAAACACGGGCTGAGACGTGGATTCTGTACTTGTATGAGTGACAATAACGGTTTTACCTGCTTTGAGTTTTACTCCTCCATTCACAGCATAGAGTCGATAGGTGTCGATAAATCCGATGAGTGCAGCAGCGTAGTTCTTGGCTGTGGCATAGCCAGCCTTTTGTAAACCGATAGCCCATCCTCGATAGTCATAGACACTTTTGGAGAATAGGCTTTGGTAACGACTGTTTCTTTTCAGAAATTCGGAGTGGTCACGAAAAGACTCTGCGGCAGAGGAATAAACTCGGAACTTGCTCTTGTTGGGCTCATCGTCCCATGCGTAATAAACAGGTCCTGTCCAACCACCTAATGCCTTGATGCCGAAATGGTTGTTGGTGTTCCGAGTCAGTCCGCTCTTGCCTGCGCCTGATTCAAGAATACCCTGCGCCAATGTGATGGAAGCAGGAATGCCGTATGCTCGTTCTTGGTCAAGCGCAGCCTTGCTGTAGAGACGGATATATTCTTGAATGTCTGCTGATGATTGAGCCTTTGTACTATAAACGGTACAAATCAGCAAAAGTAATATGGTGATGCGTGTGGACTTCATTATTCATCGAGATTGATGAGAGTGACCTTGATAGGCATGGCAATGCATGATTTGTTTTGAATGCGTTGTTCCATCAAAAGATCGAATGCTGAAGCACGTGCTTGTTCGTAATTTTTGCGATCCTTGAACTCAATATCAATATAAAGTCCTCGTTGCAGATGCTTTTCTCCGCCAGTACCTTCTATACTGATTTTGATAAAAATGCGTTTGAATTCATCCTTGCCAAACTCTGTAAGGATTTCTTTGCGTAGAAAGGCATCAATATCCATTCGTGTATAAAGCCGATCTTCTGTGAGAGCGTAGTAGCGAAGTTGTTCGTAGCGTTCGTCGGCTGTAGCTTTGTCTGCACCACCCATAGCAGGCACGAGAACGCCCACCTTTTGTTCCAAGAACGGGTGTTTCCGGTTATCCATGTTGTCACCTCGTTGGGGAAGATTTCCCAGTTTCCCCATCGTGGTCAGATAACTTACGTTGGTGGAAAGTGAAGGTGAGGCTTGGCTCATGTTCTTCATCACGAAAGTGCCACTATCGAACTTGTATTTGTTATTTTGTTGTCCTACACTTTTACCCAGTTTGTTGATAGTTTCGCGCAATTGTTTCAATACATCACCATCCTTGATGCCATTGTATTCGATAAAAGCGTAATAGTCATCTATGAAGCGATTGTAAAGATTACGTACATCGCGATAGAGCGCATCATTGCTATAACAGGAGGCATCGAAGTCACGTACAATGATTTCGTCAGCAGTGGAGTTGAAACCTTGTTTCAGAGCATCTGTGCTGGTTTCGAGAATACGGAGAAAGAAGGAGTCTTCTTGATTCTGCAATTTGGCAATAGGTTGCGTCTGGGTGAGTGTGAGCGTGCACACATCAATATTGGTTACCGGCATTACATTCAGTTGAATCTGAATATTATCAGGAACCTCGTAATCTTCAGGAAAGTCAATTCGTAACCAAATGGTGGATGGGTCTAAAGTGTCCAGCAATTCAGTACTTAGCCAATCTCGGAAAACATGAGGAAAGGCGCGATGTTTGAAGAGATCACGTTCCACTGTCTCATCGGTCAGATAGAATAAAGAAGCTCCCGTGATGTTCAACAGATTTTCTTTCCAATTCTCCACGAAAGAGAAGAACTCTCCAGATGTTTGTTGCGCATCAAATGGTGCAGCCATTTCAATGTTTTCCATTTCCAACATGGTGGCAAAGTCCAACTCATGGTCATTGATACCACTCCAAATGTGTGTGGGCATAATACCATTAGTGCCTTTGATGAAGAACGATAATCCTTTGAGGCAATCAACCTCGGCTTGCGTTCTGATTCCAATCCACATTTTGTTCGTGTAGGGCATCTTGATACGGTGTGTGGCTTCTTCACTCCACCATTTGTTGGGGGTAACAATCTGGAGACTCTTATAGGGTAAGATGGCCGTGTTGAAGATGGGGATGTAATTGAGCGGCGTTTTGCTCTGTGGTGTTTTGTAAGCGAAAACTGTTTCTGCTCCCAAATAACTAAGATCTTCATCATAGCCTTTCTTTAGCGTGGGGCATACTACACACACAGCAGGCATGGCTTCCACTTTTTGTCGAGGGATGAAGTCGGTGCAGAAACGCTCTACCAACTTCTGTTCCATGCTGGCTACATTGTCGTTTATTTTTCTGGTTTCTGAAACAAGGGTAACAATCATCATCTTGGCAACCGGATCGAGTTTTGAAAAATCAATATCTCCGACCGATAGTTGCCGCAATGCCGTCATGGCCTCGTTGATCTCGTTTGCTAATTCAAAATCCATAGATAAAATGAAAATAATATATGTTTATGGATTACGTCGTACTGTGGGTTCCACCAAGAACACCACACTTTTGTGATAGGGACACAACGTGCCCAATCCGTCATCTAATTTTCCGTCTACCACTACATTTACCTCATATTTTGAGGCAATC
>JBGUMY010000420.1:0-4546 GCA_045117095.1 Bacteroidaceae bacterium
GCCGCCCTGACCGATACCATTGGTACGCATCACGACTTTTCCGTCTGCATCGACCATCTCGCCGCCGAAGACGAGTCGACCTTCCCACTGACCATTAAAGAGGTCTTTCGAACGCCACACAATCTCCTGACGCTGGCCATCGCAGCCCTGAATCATAAAGATGTAGTAGTAATCGCCAATCTTATAGCCATGATAACCCTCAGCACGCAGGCCGCGAGCGGGGTTCTCGAGGTTGGCGTAATCGATGACCTTCTTGCGCTCTGAGACGGTGACGTTCCAGTCCTTATCAACGTGCATCTCACGTAGGTACATCGCATGGTCGTCGAACGTGTCGGCAGGGTGCAACACATACTTCTTCACCTCCTTGCCGTTGTCATCGAACAGCAGGCCTGGGTCGTAACACTTATCCGTCTTCGACACATGCCAGTTGCCGTTCTCGA
This sequence comes from Bacteroidaceae bacterium, assembly GCA_045117095.1. Lineage (GTDB taxonomy): Bacteria > Bacteroidota > Bacteroidia > Bacteroidales > Bacteroidaceae > Minthosoma. The sequence continues at coordinate 441 of JBGUMY010000420.1, forward strand.
TGTCATCGGTCACGTAGAAGTAAGACTTTCCCGTTGTATTGCACGTCATCAGCATGTAGTAGAGCTTCTCATACGGATCGTAGCGCAGGTTCGTGGCCCACTGACCGTTGGCGTACTCGCTCTTGCCGTTCAGCAGTCGGAAATTGTCGCCCTCGTCCAGCACGTCGTAGGCGTAGTTCACAATCTCCCAGTTCGTCAGATCCTTCGACTTCATGATGCCGCAGCCTGGAGCGAAGTGCATCGTGGTGGAGACCATGTAGTACGTGCCTTCCACAAGGATAATGTCGTGGTCGGGCACGTCAGCAAACAACATTGGGTTTTGGAACTGTGCGCTACTCGTCAGCGCCACAAGCATCACGCAGATGCTAAAGATAATTTTTTTCATATTCGTAATTTTTTATTAGTCTTTCTTTGCCTCAAACTGCCACCAGTCGAAGTTGAAGAGCTTTGGATCCTCCACCGTCTGCTCTATCTGCTTCACTTCGCTGCCTAAGGAAATCATGTCGCTGCTCGAATAGACGCGCCATTCGTGCATCCAGAAAAAGTCGGCCTTGTCCTCATCGTGGTCTACATAGAGATACATTCTGTCACCATAGCTCATCGGAGCTGGATCGCCCGTGTACCAAGTCTGCACCACGGGGTTCTGTGCTAAAGCAATCACTGTCAAAAGGGCACAAACGACACTGGCAAATAATTTCTTCATCCTAGTTTTAGTCTAAATTTGTTATTGTTGATATATTTTCTTCACTCGCCCATCACTTGTGCGGATAATATTAAAACCTTGCTTGATAGCCGAGCGTTGTTCACCACCCGCGCCATATATGGTATAGCTATTTCCGGTTCCTTCATTCACTACCTTGATGCTGTTAGGAACTTCTCTCTTGGTGATGACGCAGTTCATGAGCAGGAACTCATAATAATCCGCATTGAACGTGCTGGTGTTCTTGAAACTGATGATGTAGTTACCCGCTTGGGATATGTCGAAGGGGAGTTCACGTGTCTCTGCCGATGAGAGGTCTGCCGACTTGTTGCCATCAGCATTGGGAGTGGCATCAAAAATGTCTGACTCAGCCACCACATGGTCGGAGGAATCGAGTATCTGCACTTTGAAGTTCGGGGTCTTCTTCCATGCAGCCATGTTGTAAGTCAGGATGTAGCTGCCTGCTGTAAGCTTCAGTGGATAGTTGCTCTGACGGCCATACTCTGCACAGTTGTCGCGCCAATAGAGACCCTTGCCCTGGAAACCTATAAAGCCTGCGAAGGTGCGTGCACCAAGACTGTACGAGTTGTTGTATTCATGCACCTCGTCATTCTCCTGCATGCAGCGCCAGCCCTGTGGCATGGTGCCATCGTTCACGTTGGAGAAATCGAGCGAGTAAAGCGCCTCCTTGGCACTTGCCTTGCCAAACACTGGACGCAGAGTCACCATGTCATCGGGCATTACAAAGGTAAGCGTTTCTGTCTCAGGGTCATAGTTGGTGATGTTGATGGTGGTGCCCATCGTGTAGTTCACACCATTGATCACACGCAGTTCAGTCAGTTTGTAACCCTTGTTGGCGGTTACCTTGACGGTCACGATGTCACCCTCCTTTGCCTCAGCCTTGTCGGCTGTGATGGTGCCATAGTTGCCCTTGCGGATGTTGATGAGGAAAGATTCTGGCTCCATGTCGGCGGGAGTGTAGTAAATTTGGTCAATATAGAGAGCCACACCTGAAGTGTTCGTCAGTTTGAGGTCGTTCTTTCCCTCCTTGAGTGTGGCATCGAAAGTGACTTTCTTCCATTCGTTGAAGCCTGCCTTTTCATACTGCACCTTTTTACTGGTTCCGTTCACCACTGCCGTCAGTATGCCCGCCTTCGTCGCATTCATATAACGTACGCTGATACGGTAGTTGCCACCCTTCTTCAGAGTGAGTTGGTGGCGCAGACCGCCTGCCGTGTTGGTGCCCATGTCAGCAAATCCGTTGCCAGCATGTCCGTCCACATTTGGATACCAAGTGTAAGGGTCGGTCACGCAACTCTTGATGTTCTTGAAATCCATATCTTCAGCCTCGATGATGATTTCGCCATAGTAATCCTCTGGCTGCTTGGGCAGGTCTGCAGAGAGTGGCGCAGAATTCACCACATCGGTCTTTCGTTCCGTATCTTCGCCTTCGCAATAGATGGTGATATCAACACCACCCATGTGCTTCACGGTCAGTGTATAGGTGCTGTTCTCTGCATCCCATTCCGCCGTAGCATTCGCCTTGGCAAGTGTGCGTTTGGTCATCTTGTAGGTCGGTTCAGCCTTGGCTCCAGCCACAACGATAGTCTCAGTGACGAGCGTAGTCGTGTCGGTGCGGAAATTGTTCAAATAGAAATCAATGTGGTCGCTATATTCTCTCACGAGTCCACTGCCGAGTGTGTTCAGTGTCATCTTCAAACTCTCACAGGTGTTATACTCCAGTGGGATCACGCCTGTACAGTTCAATCCACCGTGCAGGTTGGTATGAGGCCAATAGGTTACGAGCTGATTCTTGTAGCGGTTCACGTAAAGGGTACCCGTTGACACTACGGGGTATTGTGCGTTAAAGTCAGCGGTTTTTTTGGTGACAGTGCCCCAACGAGAAGTATAGTTTGACCTCTTCACCTGCACAGGAATCTTTTTTGCCAAGTCATCATACAGCATAGGAGTAATTGGAATGGCACCATATCGTCCAGTCTTCTTGAAGAAGCATCGGTTACCCATGAAACTTCCCGAGTTGGCCTTGTCGTTCTGCTTATACACACCGTCGTAGAGGTCGCCCCATGAAGCGTACTTCTCCTCGTCGCTACCCGATGTTTTATCAGCAATCACGACAATCTTCGTTTTTTCCACCACTTCTTCGCGTGTGGGTATATATAATGTACCATCGATAATCTTCTGGAACATGTCTATCCATGCTCCGCGGAAGCCATCGAAAGTGCCCCAATTGCGGCGAGTGTAGCCATCTACTGTCGAGTTTGACAAGTTTCTGAAGTCTTCAGTCCAGATGAGTTCGGGACCATCCCACACAGCGCCGCCGTTCATACCTGTCTGCTCCATCACCGTACCGATGCCTGCTGCAACGGGATAAGGAGAATTGTCACCCTGTGCAAGACCCGGACGCACCCCGTCCCATGCACAGTTGTCGTAGCGCACGCCATAGTTCTTGGCAAGACCACCGATGAAGGGGCCGAAGCATACACTCTCAGCATTGTAGAAGCACCATGATTGCGTGTATTTGTAGAGCCAAAGAATAGCCTCTGGATACTTCTTACAAGCTTCCATCAGCTTGGAGTTGCGCTTCAGCATACCCACAGGACTCAAGCCGTGACTCCACTTGTTGCCACAGAACGAAATGGTCAAGAAACCACCATAATTGTGCGACATCTCCACCAGGTTGGCAAAGAGCTCAATCTGGTCGGTTTGCTTGGCCGAGAACAGCGCGTCCTCGTCGAATCCCCAGAACTGCTCGGCAAAGTTCCATCCGAGGAAGTTGGGATATTTCTTGAAGAAATACTCAAAAGTCTCCAAGTCGCTGGTCTGCAAGTGGGTGTGACCGCCCGATGCAGGCTGGCAGCAGAACCATATATTGTTAAGTTGGCACACCGTTGCCCACGATTTGTAAGAGCGTGCAGCATTTTGAGGCATCAGATATCGTGCCCTTTCCTTATTGTACTGGCATGACAAACTCAAGTTGATACAAATATAAGGTTTCACGTCATCGGGAATCAGGTCGATGATTTTCTGTGGGTCTGCCTTGTTCCATACGTCCACATGAATCATCCAGAGAGGGTGTTCTGAATCAATAGGTCTGCGCTGTTGCGCTGATACTGTTTGCACTGCTGTCATCAGCAAGAGTGCCATCACGATACATGTAAGTTTCTGTTTCATATTAAATGTGATTTTTCATAAAACGTTTAGTTTTGGTGAATATTTTCGGCTGCAAAGGTACAACAAATGCAACAAAACCCTTCAAGGATTTTGTTGCATAGACAGGATATAATGTTGCAACTGTTATTCTCAGTCGCTCACCGCTGCTTTATGCATTTCTTAATGTGACTGAGCCGTGATAGCTCACGCATGCTGAAGCGTCCCCATGGCAGAT
>JBGUMY010000421.1:0-3216 GCA_045117095.1 Bacteroidaceae bacterium
TCCAGCTCGTGTGCGGAAGATGGGTCCCCATCCGTACTCCGACGTGGCGAGTTGCTTATACGAATTCTCCATTTCCTCCTTTTTGCAGTACACATCCACCGAGTGGTCGCAGTAGTCGTTGTCCGCCAGGGTGTAACTGAACGTATGTGTGTTGGAGTTGGACGTCGATTTGCTATACTTTTGCTTATGAACCGTGTTGTTGGCCGTTTCAATCGTGACACCTTTCTTATTAAATAATCCTCCAGAGTTCCATTGGCCAATAATATGAGCCTCTCTTTCAGTGTGATTGACCGTGGCTTGATCCGTCGTAGAGGTATAGGTGCGGGTCACCTTGGAACCGCCATCGAACGAGATGTTATCGGTCAACACATCCGAGGTGTTGCGATCTTCATACATCATGACTTTCTCCTGCTCGTTCTTGCTGATGACGCTTTTCCATGCCGCTATCTGATCCAGCATAAACTGAATGGTATCCTGACAGTTTTGGTTTGCTGGTGGAACAAACGCATACGAGGGTCCCTCAAAGTTATCATTGATGCTGGCAGCACTGCCAAACACCTTGTCATAGTTGCTGCAAGCATAGTTCGGATCCGTCTCAGGCAGGTTGCTGTAATAGTGGGCTGTGGTGATTTCAGAGGGACTCTTGCGAGGCTTTCCGTAAGTGTCCTTCAGCAGCTTCCTGATCTGTGCCTCGTAGTTAGGAATGATGGTGGTGAGTATCTCCAGCTGCGAATAGACGAACGTGGTATTCATTGATTCTTGTATACCTGTCACGTCGCGAACATCGAATTTCGATCCATTCCTCGGGATATAGACCTGACGTGCATCGCCAAAGATATGGTTTCGGCTGCAGCCTATATACAGGTCTCCCCAGCTGCCTACATATTCTTTGCCGCTCGAAGTGGAAATATCCTGGGTTGTCGTATATGATTCTGTGCTGATATCAGTCTCACCTTTGACCATCGTATCTTCAACTCCCCCTATGACTGTATTTTTAGACGTCGTTGTAGTGATGACCATTTCCATGATATTACCAGAAGCCTTCGTGATTGACGTACCAAAGGCTTTCTCGACAATATCTTTCGTGTGACCTCCATTACAGATCATCGTGTCCACCTTCAGGGTCAGGGTCGATCCTTTCTTCCACGTAGCGCTCGACTTTGCACCAGGAGGGTCGCGCAACACCATCACCACCTTGTCGGTAGCCATGGTCACAAAGTTGTTGCCCATGTTGATGGCACCCAAGTTGACGCCCTTCATGCCAGGTCCTTGATTGCTGCCGTTCGCACGCCATTGAATGCCCGAATGGTCATCAGGCACCCAATCGTACTGCTTGCCGCTGACAGAGAGCTGCATCGTGATGCTCTGGGCATGGTTGGTTTTCGCATTGGTATTCGGCAGACCAGCACACCATGCGTAGGTGGCACAGCCCAAGCTATCGAGCATCACGCCATTGAGGTTCTCATCGAAGGGCGTACCCTCCTCATACACGGTGCCGTCAGAGGCCGTTTGACGCTTTGCCACGAGCGACTGGGTTGATGACAGCGCATTGGCGATCTGCACAAAACAGTCTTTCAGCGGCTGCTTGTCCTCTTCGGCCTTCGGGTCATCAGCATTCCGGTATGTTTCGTATGCCTCTATGTCGAATTCGTATTCATTGCCCGACACAAAGATAGGATAGCCTAACTTGTAACGATAGGTGTCACCGTTTTTCGTATAGAGGTTGTCGATCATATATTGTCCGTCTTCATCCTTTCCTGTATAGGTTTTTTCTCCGAAAGCCACTCCTTCGTTCACCTTGAACACAGGCGTCGTGTGATAGTCGGCAATATACTTGGATTGATATTCGTATATCTTCTCCGCTTTCTTTGTGATTTTTTCCTTGCCAGTTGTGGGATCCTTCGTCTTGGTTTCGCTAAACAGCGTGTCGGCAGAAGCCTGAAGGAACTTGCTCAGGTCGATGGTACGGCTTTCACCCACCGTCACATCGCTATTGCCCACCAGCGTCTGGGCACTCATCTGATAGTTGATAGGAGGCAACATCGCTGAGAATTCGCCCGTTTCGGCATCGGTCTCAATATAAATCTTCTTACACTCCTCCACCGAACCGAATCCGCGATACGAATGGCTCTGTATGTTGGCGGTGGTGCTGGCCACCTCCACCCGCTGGTCGTTGAAGTCGTAAGTAAAGGTGGTGCCGTCCAATGTCTTCTTCGCGTTCAGATAGCCACGATCGTCAGTAGGGGTCAGCGTCATCGTCACACGTCCGATGTTGTTCTCTGACAGATTGAAACCCAACGGCTTTTGCTGATCCTTGAAACCACCCACGATGCGTCCTGCAAAGTTCACCAGCGTAGCGTCCTCGAAGTCGAGGTTGTAGGTTTCTGCCAGGAAGGTGTGCTTGCCGTTGATGGGATAACGTCCATTGTCGACGAAGACGTGGTTGTTGCGCTTCACAGTGATGTAGTGGTCGCCAATGGGCACGCTGATGGTGAATTTACCTTCCGCATCGCTCATGATAGGAGAGCCGTCCACCACGCAGGGCGTGCCGTCCACCTCGAAGGTGCAGCTATCCACTGGAATGGTGGTTCCGGCATAGCGCACGGTGCCATGCACAGGGAAGTAACTGACATCGGTGAAGTTCACGCCGCTATACACTAACGAATTGTTGCTGATGTAGCGTGTCTGCTTGGAACTGTTAAACTCGTGGATGCCTTTCGAAGGCGTGATGGTGTAGTTGATGCCATTACCAGTGTAAGGAATACCCGTGATGAGATACGAGCCGTCCTTGTTGGTCAGTCCATAACACGACATCTGCCCCGTCTGGTTGGGTGAATCCTCGGTATATGACACACAGTTCACCACCTTTCCATGCACATTGTTGGCTACGTTGTTGGTGTTCGAACGGTCATAGACATATCCCGTCGGATAGCCTTCATTCATAGGCCAGTAGAGGGCAAGACCTGGCTCGTCGCCTGACAGCATGCGGTCGTAACTGCGAAGGATTTCGCTGTCGCTCAGCGCACAGCTATAGACCCGAACCTCATCAATTAGCAGCGTAGAGTCTGGCTGTAACTGAAAGTCTTCATATCCATGATAATCAATTATTGTTCTATCGATTCCCTGCATACCTACAGCAAATACCTTAGGATGGGGCGGTGATTCGCGGTATTGTTCTTCATGGGGACTTGTTTCTTTGATGATTTTACCATCTGC
>JBGUMY010000422.1:0-13352 GCA_045117095.1 Bacteroidaceae bacterium
AACTGTCAACTCTCAACTCTCAACTGTTAACTCCCTTGCCGTTGGTAAGCATATCCTCCACAATCGCTTCGGTCGTGGTCAAATTCTTCGTATCGAAGGCACAGGCGACAACACCAAGGCGACCGTCCAGTTTGAAAATGTTGGTACCAAACAGTTGCTGCTCAAATTTGCCAAGTTTGAAGTGATAGACAACACCTGATTCGTGCTGAATGTTTTTTTCCCCATCAAACAGTTCCACAAAGGTGTTGCAGGCTTTCTTTTGTGTATTCTGGCGATTTAACACCCTTTAACATCACCTTGTGTGCGTGTTTCATAAAAACTCTGTAACTTTGTAGTCGCAAAGAAAAAGTCAAAAGATATGAAGAAAATTGCTTTATTTGTAATGTGTTTGTGCGCCTCTATGATGATGTGGAACTGTAAGGGCGGCACGAGTGTTGGTTCTGGTCAGACAGAAGGTGATTCAGCTGTTGCTGAAAATCCCCTGCACATTGGTATGCCTGTGGTGGAGAAGTTTGTGTGTGTGACGGCTGACGAGAATGCTGTGGTGTATCAGTCTGCTAACGTGGATAGTCCCTGTCGTGTGCTGTGGGTGGAAGACCTTGAGTCAGACATGGCGGATATAGTGGAAAAATGGTCGGACGAGAAGGTCCCTCAAAACTATGATTCTGATGAATATCCTGCCTACGCAGGTGAAGTGCTGGCTGTGTTGGGCGAGGAGGGTGACTTCTATAAGGTCAGCATCCACAACGATCGTTGTGACATGGAATGTGGTTATGTGAAGAAGACTGATGTGTCGGAAGTGAAGCCTGAGAAAGTGACGGATGATGTGCTGGCTGAGATGGTGGATATGTTTGAATGGGTTCATATCAGAATTGTGAAGGAGGGCAAGTATAAGGGGCTTGCGCTACGTTCCACACAGGATGAACTGATGGGTGAACACTTTGATATGGGTGTGATGATGGACGGTATATTGGCATTTCCAGAGCACAGTTCTTTCTTTATCGACTATAGCCCTGAGGTGCAGGAACTGACTTTCGTGACACCTGAGCCAGGAGAGTTCCCCTACTATTTCAAATATCCAAAGTCGATGGCTTTCTGGAACGAGGAATATGAATACTCGCAAGGTTTCAATCCTGAGACCTTGACGGATGAGCAGATTGGGAAGATTTTGGAGGATGTGCTGAAGCAGAAGTCGGAGTTTGTGAAATACGATTTCATGATTCCGATGTCGGAAGGTGGTCTCATGACTTTCTGGTTGAGAAGTAAATAAATGACGAAAGAATATCAAATCAGGGTGCTGCCTGAAATAGCAGCAAGTGAACAGGGCATCAAACGGTTCCTTTTAGAAGAGAAAGGTGTGGAAGTGACGGCGGTGAGGGTGCTGAAAAGGAGCATCGATGCTCGTCAACGGACAATATACGTGAATCTGAAGGTGAGGGCGTATGTGAACGAACAGCCTGAAGATGATGGAGTTGTGAGGACGGACTATCCCAATGTGGAGGGTCGTCCTCAAGCCGTTGTGGTGGGTGCTGGCCCTGGTGGTTTGTTTGCTGCACTGCGACTGATAGAGTTGGGGGTACGTCCTATTGTGGTGGAGCGAGGCAAGAGTGTGCATGAACGCAGAAAGGACATCGCACGGATTTCTCGCACCCAGCAAGTTGACCCTGAGTCGAACTATTCGTTTGGTGAGGGTGGAGCAGGTGCCTTTTCGGATGGCAAGCTCTACACGCGTAGCAAAAAGCGTGGCAATGTGGAGAAGATTCTGAATGTGTTCTGTCAACATGGAGCCAGCACAAATATCTTGGCGGACGCTCATCCCCATTTAGGAACAGACAAATTGCCTGGCATCATTGAGGCTATGCGCAACACCATCATCCAATGTGGTGGCGAGGTGCATTTCGAGACGAAGATGGAGGCTATCCTCGTGGAGAAGAATCGTGTGGAGGGCATCCGTTGCGGTGAGCAAATCTTCAAGGGTCCCGTTCTCTTGGCGACAGGACACAGTGCCCGTGATGTGTATCGCTATCTGTATGCGCAAGGCATAGAGATGGAGGCAAAGGACATAGCAGTGGGTGTTCGGTTAGAACATCCGTCACAGTTGATAGATCAGATACAGTATCATCGTAAGGAGGGTCGGGGTGAGTATTTGCCCGCTGCCGAATATTCGTTTGTGACGCAAGTGGATGGCCGAGGTGTTTATTCGTTCTGCATGTGTCCAGGTGGAACCGTCGTTCCTGCTGCCAGTGGACCCAATCAGTTGGTAGTGAATGGCATGAGCAATTCGTTGCGCAATAGTCCTTGGAGCAATTCGGGTATGGTAGTAGAACTGCATGTGGATGATTTGCGGAAAGACCGTTCGTTGATGGAACTGCCTCCTGTCCCAGAACTCTCAACGCTTAACTCTCAACTCTCAACAGCCCCATCTCCTCTCGTCATGATGGAGTTTCAGGAGCGTTTGGAGTATTCAGCATGGATGCAAGGCAATCGGCAACAGACGGCTCCTGCTCAACGGATGGCGCATTTTGTAAATGGCAAGGGGAGTTATGATTTGCCTGAATCGTCTTATACGCCAGGACTCATCAGCACGCCCATGCATTTCTGGATGCCAGCTTTTGTGACGAAACGCTTGCAACAGGGTTTCAAGAATTTTGGTAAGATGTGTCATGGGTTCTTGACCAATGAAGCCGTGATGATTGGTGTGGAGACACGCACCTCGGCACCTGTGCGCATTTTGCGTGACAGGGAAACGTTGCAGCATGAGCGTCTGCAAGGATTGTTCCCTTGTGGTGAAGGTGCTGGCTATGCTGGCGGCATCGTGAGTGCTGGAGTGGATGGGGAAAGGTGTGCAGAAATGCTGGCACAGTATTTGAAAAATTGAAGAGTTGAAGACTGGAAGTGAAGGAATGAAGCTTCGAGACCGCCAAATTCTGATCATTGCCTTGCCGAGCATCGTGTCGAACATTACGGTGCCGTTGTTGGGGTTGGTGGATGTGGCCATCACAGGACATCTGGGTTCAGCAGCCTATATTGGTGCTATTGCAGTAGGTGGTATGCTGTTCAACATCATTTACTGGATGTTTGCCTTTCTGAGGATGGGCACAAGTGGTATGACTGCACAAGCATTTGGTGCCAGGAACCTGACTGAGGTAGTGAGTGTGCTACTGAGGGCATTGCTGGTCTCATTAGGCATTTCGGCTGTGATGCTGTGTCTTCAAGTGCCTGTGAGGGAGTTGTCGCTATCGATTATCATGCCATCGGATGAAGTAGCGAATTATACGCGTACATATTTTAATATTTGTATCTGGGGTGCACCGGCGGCATTAAGCCTTTTTGCCCTGACGGGGTGGTTTGTGGGTATGCAGAATTCGAGAATCCCAATGGTGGTGGCGATCACCCAAAATGTGGCGAACATCTTGGCTAGCCTTTTGTTGGTTTATGTGGGCGGAATGAAAATAGAAGGTGTGGCTTTGGGTACGGTCTTGGCACAATATATCGGACTTATAGTAGCACTTTTCTTATTGCTACGTAACTATGTGAGGCTGAAGAAGTATATCAGTAAGAAAATTGTCATTACGAGAGACTCTCTGCTGCATTTCTTTTTAGTCAATAAAGACATCTTTCTACGTACATGCTGTTTGATTTTGGTACACTTCTTCTTCATTTCGGCTGGAGCCAAACAGGGTGATACCGAACTGGCTGTAAACACGATGCTGATGCAACTCTTCACGCTTTATAGTTACATTATGGATGGCTTTGCTTTTGCTGGTGAAGCGATGGTGGGCAAGTCAATAGGAGGTCGTATGCGCAGTATTTATGACGACACAATTTCCAGACTCTTCCGTTGGGGATGGGGGGTGGCAGCTGTCTTTACATTGACGTATCTGTTGTTGGGTCGTTCTTTCCTTTCACTATTGACAGATGATGTAACCGTGGTGGCAGCTACTGAGGTGTATCAGCCTTGGACACTTCTTTTCCCTTTATGTGGCATGGGAGCATTCATTTGGGATGGAATTTATATAGGGGCGACGGCTACGAAAGGAATGCTCATTTCAATGGCTTCAGGCATGGTGGTGTTTTTTGTGCTTTATGTCCTTTTGGTGCCTTTGTTGGGCAATCATGGCTTGTGGATTGCTTTCGTATCTTACCTCGCAACCAGAAGTATCAGTCAGACCCTCATGAGGAAACGGGTGTGGAAAGAAATGGCATCTTCCGACCAGTGAAACATGTAAAGAAAAGCAACAAAAATACCCATTTTGTTGACGGAAATACCTGCAAAGTGATAAAAAAGGATTTTCTTTAGTGCTAATTTCTACTTTTTTGTTTGTAAATATTCATTTTTTCGTATCTTTGCAAAGCAATCTATAATAACACTAACATGAAACGGCTTCATATATCGAAAATAATACCAATACTTATTGTACTTTTAACGTTGCTGATAGGCTCATGCAGCAAGGTGAGTGAATTCAGAACAAAGGGGCCTCAGCACAGCGTTGTGGTGCTTCATTCATGGGATAGCATTGGCGAAGAGGGACATCTGTTCTCCAAATGTATGGAAAATGCATTTAATGAGCATGAAGTGAATGCAGACATTCACCACTTCTATCTAAATTTGACACGTCGTCCAAGTGAGGTTTTTACCGAATTTGATTGGAAAAATCTGGAAGCAGAGATTCGTGCCTTGAAACCAGAAGTGATTCTGCTGAATGATGATCCTATCGTGGATTGGGTATTGACGCATTCTGAAGGAGATTCGATTTTTAAGAATACTCCTGTGGTCTTTGCTGGTGTCAATTCGCTGCTCCGTGATTCTCTGCCACATTTTCCCAAGATGACAGGTTATGAGGCACATATCGATTTGGGACGAAATATAGAGATGATGATGAAACTGGTAGAGACTCAATGTGTAACAATTGAATTAGATATTAAAGACATTGATCAACGTTTGCGCAATCAGTTTTATGAAGAGTTGGCAGATTCTACCCGATTTGTGAACAATGGAGATTTCCAACTGCATACTTTTGATGATGAATATTTGAAGAAGCATTATCCTGGTTTGGCTGTGGTGAATTTCGTTTCATGTGCTTTCCCTTATTTGAATTGTACAGAGGAAGAATCTGATTCTGTAGGTAAGGCACGGACAGGCAAATTCTATCAGCGAGCAAGGGAAATGTGGCAGTTGCAGGTGAAGTACGACATTTTTAGCAATACCATTATAGACCGTACGGGCAGACCTCAATTCACTTGTATCCGTGAGCAGTTCAACAATCCCCAAGATGTGATTTTCTTAGGTGGATATTTTACCAGCACTGAAACGCAGGTGAAAGATCAGGTTGGATATGCTGTGCGTATCTTGCGAGGTGAAAATCCAAAATCATTACCTATTAGTCTTCACACCAGTGACTACTATTTGGATTGGAATGCGATGCAACTTATGCATCCGAAGATGTCGTATGGTGTGTATAGTAAAGAGTACCACATTGTCAATGCACCTTTCTATTTGGAAGACCCTTTGCGATTTGCGCTCGAAATCGGTGCGGTTATCTTGCTGATCGGTTTGATTGTCTATGTGCTCGTGTATTTCATGCTGCAATGGAAATGGAAAGGGCAAATGAATTTGGTGGAGGAACTGCAATATGAAGAGAAAGTACATGACCTGATGTTCTCTAATGCCAAAGATACTGTTTGGGTCTATAAAGAGGGAATATTTTCCTTCACTCAGCAGTTTGCTGACTATTTTGAACTTCCTTCTAATCATCTGACTTTGGAGGAAATGGATAATATTGTGCATGAAGACTCAAAGGCTTCATTTGAGTTTTTGAAGAACTTTCGTGAACAGCGAGGCCGAAAAACGGTGCGTCTGCACTTATCGCCCGACAATGGTAAGCATTGGTATTGGGCAGAGGCAATGTACACTGTATCAGAGACAACTGCAAAGAGTGGTGAACTCTATGGCTTGTTGCTCAATATTGACCAGAAGAAACAGACAGAGGAGCAATTGGAGCAAGCGCAGATTCTGGCGAGCCAAGTGGCATTGAAAGAGAATTTCTTGGCTAACATCAGTCACGACCTCCGTACTCCGTTAGGTGCTGTGACAGGTTTCTCGACGATGTTGACCACACCTGGTATGACCTTCGAAGAAGGCGAGCGAGAAATGTATGGCGATGTCATTCACCAGAACACGGACATGATTCTGAATATGATAGATAGTGTGATGGAGAAAGCACAGATTGAAACAGGTGATCTCGAAATCATCCAGAAGCCTGTTTCTATTCAGAAACTGATCAATGAGTGTTACAAAACCAATTACATTATAGCACCAACCCATTTGGAGTTTAAACTCGAAATGGATGAACCTGATGAGATTGTCAATATTGATATGACGCGCACGAAGCAGGTTGTGAACAATTTCTTGAGCAATGCTTTCAAGTTCACTACACAGGGCAGCGTGACATTGGGTTGGAAACATATGGACGAGGATCCAGATATGCTGGAGGTGTATGTGAGAGACACAGGTATTGGTGTGGCACCAGAAAAGCAGGCCATGCTGTTTGAGCGATATAAGAAAGTGAATGAGACTGATAAGGGAACAGGTTTGGGTCTGAATATCAGTAAGACTATCATGGAGAAGCAGGGTGGTACCATCGGAGTGGAGAGTGAATTGGGACAAGGCAGTAAGTTCTTCTTCCGACTGACGCGTGTCGTTGAATGTCTTTTGCTGATCATCACATTGGGTTTAGGACTTATCATGCCATCTTCCTGTTTATCTCGTCAAGGGAGAGAGAGTAAGAAGGCCAACGTCCTCATCTATTATAGTTATGAGAAAAACTACCCTGGATATAATGGATTGAATGATAGAATTCTGCAGAAATTCCGTAATCAGGGTATCAATGCAGATATTCGTACTGTCTATCTTGACTTGGAAAACCCAAATCAAGAAACAGAAGGGATTCATCAGGAACTGGTAGATTCGTTGACGAAGATAAACTGGACACCTAATATCATCCTTACAGAGGGAGATCGTGCTGCTCATGATTTTATCCAATGGAGAGAAAAACAGACGAGTTTCAATATAGATACAATTCCTGTTGTGATGGGTGGTTTGCATCATCCTGAATGGGAAATCATCAGAAAGTACAACAACATTGTGGTTCTCAACGACCCAATAGATTATTGTGCGAACATCAATCTTGCCGTCGAGATGACAGGAAAGAATTGTGTGGAAATAGAATTGGACTATTTCCATCAGGATTCACTGATTAGAAAGGAACTGAAGCAGGCGATAGCACGTCCTCCATACATTGACAATTCCGATTTTCACGCTGATGTGACTGGGGATGAACAATTCAGTACGATTTGGAAGGATAGTGTGATGGTGTTGGTCTTTTCGACAGAATCACCAGAGCGTAATTCTGTCAATAGATATGAACGTGATGAAGGTTACAAGGCTCTACGGCGCATCTTTGTGCATTCGTGGCTCTATCCATCGCTGGCTGTGAAACGTGATCTTTACAGTTCTTCTATTGTAGACAAGACGGGACGTCCTCAGTTTACAGCCGTGAAGGCTGGTTTTGCAGAAGGCGACGGCCAATTTTTGTGTGGTTACTTTGCTGGATACGAAACTGTTAGTGAGGATATGGCAAACGTGGCGTCTGAAGTGTTGAAGGGTGCAGATTTGGCTTCTTTTGTCGGCATGACCCATCAGAAGAAATACTATATGGATTATGTAGCCATGGAGAAGTTGGGACTTGATTATCGTGACTATAAAGATAGATTTGTGATTGTGGGTGCTCCAACAGAGAAGATTTCACCTTTCTATAATTATATGACGCTGTTCATCATCTCTTTCATCTTCCTTTTAGCCATAGGTGCCATTGTTTTGGTACTGCAATCATGGAAAAGCAGAACGGCTGAAGATTTGGTGGCAAGTGTGAAACGTCGTGCTGAAATGCGACAAATGGCGTTGCATGGTGCTGATAGCCACATGGTACGTACGGAAGAGAGTCTGAGGGAAATCATCTCGCATGTTCATCCTAATTATTCGGCGGAGGTACCACTCATCTTACAATCCATCGAAATAACAGGTACGCATAATCACGAAATCTATGCCGATGTGGACGTGCCAGGAAACTATCGTTGGTGGCAGTTGAGATTTGTGGTCAGGTATGACGGCAAGACAGCCGAGAAGCGTGTGGATGGTATCTTGATTAATATTGATGAGACAAAGCGTTATGAGGAAGACTTGCGCAAGGCGATGCTCTTGGCTGAAGAGGCCAAGCAGAAGGAGGATTTCTTGACAACCATCAGCCATGAGATTCGTACCCCTCTGAATGCGGTTGTGGGATTCAGTGATGTGTTGGTCAGCATGCCTGCTGATTCATTCACTCCGGAGGAGATGGCGGAATACGCAAAGATTATCAAGGCGAACAATACCAGCCTTTCTTCCATGATTGAGGACATTCTTATGTTTTCTCGCATTGAAAGTGGGCGTATCCAGTATGTGAAGAATGAGTTTGACGCAGCTGAGTTGATTCGTGAATTGAAACAAGAGTGGTTAGACCTGATTCCAGAAGGCGTTGTATTGCAAGAAATCGCTGTTATCCCTGGTATCACAATAGATAATGACCGCACTCGTGTGAAGTATATCTTAAGTCAGTTGGTAAGTAATGCGGTGAAGTTCACGAAGAAGGGAGTCATTCTCATAGGTGTGCAATATCATCTGAATACTGACAGAGCTGAATTGTTTGTGGAGGATACAGGTTGTGGTATTCCTAAAGAGAAGCAGCAATTGGCCTTCGGCTTGTTCTGGAAGGATGATGGCTTTATCCCTGGTTTAGGATTGGGTTTGCATGTGGCAAGGAAGTTGGCTGATGGCATGGGACTTGTTCTTGATGTGGAAAGTAAGCCTGGGTTGGGCTCAAAATTCTCGCTGTATGCAGATGCTCAACTGAAGAAACCAGAAGAATAAGAATGCTGGTTCTCATCTCCATCATATTATATTTTAGTGTTTTGCTTCTTCTCTCCCGTATGGTGGGTAAGAGAGGAAGCAATGCTGCTTTTTTTAGTGGCAATCGTCAGTCGCCTTGGCCTTTGGTGGCGTTTGGCATGATCGGTGCCAGTATTTCAGGATTGACATTCATCGGCGTGCCTGGATGGGTGATGAGTATCGACATGACATATCTGCAAATGTGCATGGGCTTTATTGTGGGGTATGTGATGGTGGCTTTTGTGCTCTTGCCACTTTATTATCGGCTTCGTCTCACCTCCATCTACACCTATCTGAATCGTCGCTTTAGTAAAGTGAGTTATCAAACAGGCTCTTCTTTCTTTATTCTCAGCAAACTATTAGGTGCTGCTGCCAAATTTTATGTGGTGTGCCGCATCTTGCAATATTGTCTGGCTGACACGCTGTCTGTGCCTTACGCAGTTATCGTGTTGGTCGCGTTGGTGTTGATATGGCTTTATACAAGGAAGAACGGCATTCGTGCGTTGGTGTGGACAGATTTTTTGCAGACCTTCTGTTTATTGTTGGCACTCATTTTGATATTGGTAAAGGCTGCCAATATGTTGGGACTGACTATGTCAGAGGCTATGACTGCTGTTTGGAATGATCCCCATGCCCGCATTTTCGAGTTCGATGATTTTGCCTCGAAGCAGAATTTCTGGAAGCAGTTCCTCTCAGGCATCTTTGTTGTCATCGTTATGACAGGACTGGACCAAGATATGATGCAGAAGAACCTCACCTGCAAGGATTTGCGTTCGGCTCAGAAGGATATGTGTTCTTATGGTGTGCTGTTCCTGCCTGTCAATTTTCTGTTTCTTGCTTTGGGTGTTCTCCTAATGATGCTTTATCAGCAGCAAGGGATGACCTTGCCAGACAATGGAGATGATCTGCTGTCAGGTATTGTGCTGAATGGCACGATGGGTACGGCTTGTCTCATCTTCTTCTCTATTGGAATAATTGCCAGTGCCTTCTCTTCTGCCGATTCTGCGATGACGGCACTCACCACCAGTTTCTGCATCGACATTTTGGAAAGAGAAAAGGATGAGCGCACACGCAAACGGGTTCATGTAGGCATGTTCGTGGTATTCTTCATGGTCACGCTGGCTTTTGATGCCATTGGTTCAGGTAGCGTGATGGACTTGATTTATACTTTGGTGTCCTATACCTACGGTCCACTCTTGGGACTCTTCGCCTTTGGCTTGTTCACGAAGCGTCAACCATTTGAACGTGCGGTGCCTTATATTGCGATTGCTTCACCTGTTATCTGCTATGTCATTGACTTTGTTGTTGGACGATATGCAGATTACAACTTTGGATACGAAATGTTGATGTTCAATGGACTGCTCACCTTCATGGGCTTGTACATGTCTTCAATGCAAATGTTACATGGCAAATGTGCATAATACGATGAGATTTATAGATTTGTTTGCTGGTCTTGGAGGCTTCCACCTCGCCCTGTCCCGTTTGGGACATCAATGTGTTTTTGCCTCCGAGATTCAGCCTAAATTGCAGAAACTATATCGGCTGAATTTTCCCAATGTGCCTATCGAAGGTGACATCACCAAAATAAAAGTTGAGGACATTCCTCCACATGAGATTCTATGTGCTGGTTTCCCTTGCCAGCCCTTTTCTTTCTCAGGTAAGAAACAAGGATTTGAAGATGAATTGGGAAGAGGCAACCTCTTCGATGAAATCTGTCGCATTTTGTATCATCATCACCCCAAGTACATCCTTTTGGAGAATGTGTCTGCTTTGCCTGGGCATGATGGCGGACGTACTTGGAAAGTAATTCAGCGTAAATTGGACACGTTAGGTTACGACATTCGTAGCCACATTTATTCTCCCCATGAATTTGGCATTCCCCAGCATCGTCCACGTTTCTATATTGTGGGTATGTTGCGTGATGAACAAGGCGTCAGCGGCATGCATCGTTTCCATTTCATGCGTCCTCCCAAGGATGTTGTCTGCGATGTGCATTCCATTGTCGATATCGAGGATAATGACCACTTGGTGGCTGTTCGTCGTGATTTACATCCTGTATTTGATGCTTGGCAGGAGTTTGTGTACAATGTGACCCAACGTGATGGCTTCATGCCTTCTCATTGTATTTTCACGATGGAGTTTGGGGCTGATTATGAATTCGAAGATATTCCTCCTGCTTTCCAGCCTCTCGAACGTCTTCGTGGCCATCGAGGTGCATTCGGACAATTGTTGGAGGGTGACACGCGTGAGGAATTGGTGGCCGGTCTTCCGTTCTATATGCAGCGTACCAAGTACGAGGATACTTATCCAGAATTCAAGAAGATTCTGATTCGTCAGAATCGTGAGTTCTATCAACGTCACAAAGACTGGATAGATGAGTGGCTGCCCAAGATTATGTCTTTCCCTCGCACGCAACAGATGTTTGAATGGAGCACCAATCAGGATTGGGACTTCAAGCATCATGTCATCCAACTTCGTCCTTCTGGCATCCGTATTCGTTCCATCAATTGTGTTCCTACCATTACCCTTTGTACGACTGCTACGCCGATTTTGCCTTTCGTTCCTTTCCCATCTCAAGGGGCATTGGACAAAAAAGGGCGTCCCTACAAGCCCGAAGACTTTAGATGGGGACGCTATATCTCTCACAATGAGGCTGCTCGCATTCAGTCCATGCAGGAACTGGATTATGGAAAACTTTCTCGTGTGCAGAAATTCAAGGCATTGGGCAACGCTGTTAATGTCGATGTGGTCGAGTTGATAGCCAAACGCCTTCTTCCTCGTCGGAATACCAAATGAGCTTTTCGTTCATCGGCAGGTCAGATGGAAGCAACCCTGTTTCCGTTCATACTTCACGTAGCATTTCCCTTCCTTTCTCAGGTCGTTCAGCACCTCCGAAAGCACTTGCTTCATAGGTTCGTTCCATCTGAGCAATTCAGCATTAGATTCATACGTGCCAGTCATCGGCATGAACTTGTTGTAGGCAATGTCCACTGTGGTGCCATAGCAATGACACGAGTTCGTGGTGGCATTCTTATTGCCTCGTTGCAGATTCGACACATCATCTGTTGTCCTCAATACTGAGGTCACAATGGGTAGGTGAATCGGAATTCCTTTCACCTGACAGGAATCGATGAAATTCAGACTGATTGTGTTCAGCAGATGCTGGGCTCTTGGCACCAAGTAGGGGATAGAGTGGGTAAGATTGTCGATGGCATAGAAAGGTGAATGACAGATGTTGACTAACTGGTGTTCTTTGACCAACATCTCTGCTTCTGTCCTGTTCTTGACAGGTGTGATGCCATACTTCATGGCTGCCACAATCTGCACACTCTGACTGTCAGGAAAACAATCAACATAACTCCACACGCCCCTGATGCGATGGCTTTTATTCACCTGCATAGGCGCTGACTTCTCAGCCTTTTCCGAATCAATTCTGACCAGTTTTTCTGTCTCTATTTTCGTTTGGGCTTTTTTCATGTTCAGCGGAACTTCAATCCCTGACACATGCCTCACACTGGCGAATAGTCCCATCACAGCCACAAAGACTCCCAGGAACTTCCATTGATTATACTTTTTCTTCTTTTCCAATCCTCAATTTTTAACTTTTATCTTGTAACTCTCAACTCTCTCAACTCTCAACTCTTAACTCTCAACTCTCAACTCTTAACTCTCAACTCTTAACTCTCAACTCTGAACTCTCAACTTCTCCCTGAGTTCTCTATCAAGTCTCTGATTTCATCGTTTAGTTCGTTCTCATTCATCAACTGTTCGATGCTCAAGTGCATCCTGTATCGCCAGTAATGGCGAGGGTTAGCTGGAATGTTGATACGTTCAGCATTGGCATCTGCCAATCTTACTTTTTCATCCATCGACAGCCAATCTTGCAACGAAAGCAAAGTTAGCGCTGATGGACAGAACAGATGAGCCGACACGATTTCTTTACACAGCCATCCTGGAGCAGGGTGGGGAGCCGTCCCGTCCTTGTAGAGGGCATTGTTGTAAAATTGTTGTGTGCGTTCCGTGTCTTCGTCCCACCACATGCGCAACGGAGCCATATCGTGTGTGGAGATGGTTGCGACTGAGCGGTATGGGTTTTCCCACAGATGTCCAAATTGCAGGGCAGGTGATTTCGGCATGGTCTGAATCTCCAACGAGAGCATCTTCAGATTATTCATTACCACAGGCACACAATCAGGCACCATACCTAAATCCTCTGCACATACCAGCATGCGTGTGCATTGTGTCAGGATAGGCAACTTCTTCATGGCTTCATTTTCCCAGAACTGGTTATGGCGACGATAGAAGTAGTCGTTGTACAACCTGTTGAAAGCATCCTGCTCATGCTGAGACAGCGACTCGTAAGCAAGGT
>JBGUMY010000423.1:0-12134 GCA_045117095.1 Bacteroidaceae bacterium
GTGTAGTTCTGGAGGTCGCCGTTGATATAAGCCTCGTAGCTTGGCATATCGATGAGACCATGACCAGAGAGGTTGAAGAGGATGACCTTCGCTTCCCCTGTCTCTTTGCATTTCTTGGCCTCGCGGATGGTAGCAGCGATGGCGTGTGTGCTTTCAGGAGCAGGGATGATTCCCTCCGTGCGAGCGAAGAGCATACCAGCCTCGAAAGTCTCCAATTGTGGAATGTCTACACCTTTCATTAAGCCGTCCTTCAGCAACTGGCTGACAATGACACCAGCACCATGATAGCGAAGACCACCTGCATGGATGTTGCTGGGCTTGAAGTTGTGACCTAAGGTGAACATGGGCAGCAGAGGAGTGTAACCAGCCTCGTCACCAAAATCATAACGGAACTGACCACGAGTGAGCTTTGGACAGCTGTCTGGTTCAGCAGCGATGAATTCAGTCGTCTTGCCGTCGAGGATGTTGTGACGCATGAAGGGAAATGCGATGCCACCAAAGTTCGAACCACCGCCGAAGCAGGCAATCACCATATCAGGATACTCGCCAGCCATCTCCATTTGCTTCTCAGCCTCCAAACCGATGATGGTCTGATGCAGACCCACATGGTTCAGCACAGAACCAAGCGTGTACTTGCAATTAGGAGTCGTTGTGGCCAATTCCACAGCCTCAGAAATAGCTGTGCCAAGAGAACCAGAGTGCTGAGGGTCTTTGGTCAAGATGTCCTTGCCAGCACGGGTAGACATGGAAGGTGAACCAGTTACGGCAGCACCAAACGTACGCATGATGCTGGAACGGTAAGGCTTCTGCTGCATGGTGAGTTTCACCTGATAGACAGCTGCATCCAGACCATAAATCTTGGCAGCGTAAGAAAGGGCTGCACCCCACTGACCTGCACCCGTTTCAGTGGTTACGTTCGTCGTGCCCTCCATCTTGGCATAGTAGCATTGGGGCAGGGCAGAGTTGATCTTATGCGAACCTAGTGGGTTCACGCTCTCGTTCTTGAAATAGATGTGGGCAGGTGTGTCAAGTGCTTCTTCCAAACCGTATGCACGCACCAATGGTGTGCTACGATAGAACTTATACTTGTCCAGCACTTCCTCAGGAATATCAATCCAAGCATGTTCAGTATCCAACTCCTGCACGCAGCATTCGCGAGGGAAAATGTGTGCCAAATCATCCACACCCAGAGGCTGTTTTGTGGCAGGATGGATGGGAGGCTGTGGTTTGTTCACCATGTCAGCCTGAATGTTATACCACTGTGTTGGAATTTCGTTCTCCGTAAGGATAAAGCGTTTTTGTTTTGTGCTCATTGTTGATATTGGTATTTGTTATGAATAAAAGATGATTTCTCATTTTCGAGTCGAAAATCGACTACAAAGTTAAGAAGAATTATCTGAACGGCAAAGAATAGACGGAGAAATAATCAAAAAGGGGAGGTTGTGCCTCCCCAATATGCCAATTTCTTGCAATTTATGGGACATCCCCTTATTTCCAGAACACAAAATAAACCGCTGCGACAAGACAAAGGAAGGCTGCAGCGTGATTCCAATGGAGGTGTTCGCCCTGAAACATGAAGGACGCGATGATGGTGAAGACAGTTAGGGAAACAACTTCCTGAATGACCTTCAGCTGCACTAACGAGTAGGGACCACCATTACCCACAAAACCAATCTTGTTGGCAGGTACCTGAAGAGAGTATTCGAAGAAGGCGATGCCCCACGAAAAGAGAATCACTAACCATAGAGGCCAGCTGTTGGAAATGTTCATTTGTTGGAGTTTCAAGTGGCCGTACCAAGCCAACGTCATAAAAATGTTGCTCCCGATGAGCAACAGGATTGTGTAAAGTCCGTTTAACATTCTTTTCTGATTTTGGGTACAAAGGTACGGATTTATTTCATTATTTCTACACAGAAACTACAAAAGCTTCATCAGTGGTGAGGATTTCTCGTCTGAATTTTGTGATTTGCTCTGATGAGTTCAGTCCTCACCACTGACAATTCTGTTCCTTCCCCTACACTCAGAAATTCAGATAATAAGGGGTCAGGACGGTTCTGCGGATACGATCCAATTCAATGATTGTCTCTGCCCTGTAGATGGCTTGCTTCTCGGCACTGTAATAGCGGAAGTGAGCCTCAGTAGCAGTGGACGAGAGGTTGTAGACGTGGATGGTCCATATCTTTTGTGCTGCATTGTAAGTGCCAACACCGCAGCAGATGTCATCCTCAAAGATGGCCAACTTGTCACCAGCATTTGGCTGGAAAGGAACTTTCTCACCCAGCTGAGCAGTAATGATACCGTTATCATACAGGCCAAGTACCAGATCGTATTCACTACCTAACGTGTTGTCGTCAAGCAAGGAAACCGTAGCTAAGTTGTAGTGCTGATCGGTTTGGGCGTTATAGTAGCAGAGGTCGGTTGTGGTTTCGGAGTCGGCAAATGGCACCAAGAGCATGAACATGTTCTGTTGGGAGGTGCTTTCATTCAGTTTGTAGAACTGGATGTTGGCTATTTCACGTACTTCACCATTGACGAGGGCCGATATCTGGTCTTTTTCGCTGAGATAGGGGGTCATGTAGTCATCCAGATGGAGCACAATGGTCATCGTGTTCTCAAACTGATAAAAATCCACTTGCTGCCAGTCGGGCTTGCCTGGTTGTCCTTGCGGAAGGGTGAATACGACATTCCACGAGGGAGGTTCGCTGACAGATGTTGGGGGGAATACGGTTTGGTCGATTCCACTATGGTCATCATCGGAGTCTGACGAGCTACAGCCCCACGTCAAGGTGAGTGCTGTAGCTATCAAGATGGTTTGAAATATCTTTTTCATGCGGATATGATTTTATTGGATTATCACTTTTTGTCTGTTGAAGATATAGATGCCCTTTGTCTTTGGACGCTCAGAGCCTACACGAATGCCCGACAGCGTGTAGTAGATTCCATCGGTCAGAGCACTGGTTTTGTTGAAGTTGAGGACGCGTGGTATGGCGGTCGTGCCCTCCAAGGTGTTGGCTTTGTAGACAATACCATCGTGGGTGGCGGTGCCGATGAGTTCACCGTTTCGTTCTATCGTGAACATCAGTTGCTCGTGGGTGTCGCCGCCGATGGAGAGATAGAAGATGGGAATATCTGATTGGGTCATGTCGGCTTTGGCAATACCGCGTAGTTTGCCGTTAGCGTAGGCCAACAAGCGGTCATCTTCGCTTGCCTCAATGCCTTCTGTGCGGACAATCATATTCATCGTTGTTGGCAGTCCGTTTCTCAGTAGCGGCTTATGGTCATTCTCGTCTTCCATAGAGAGACGAATGCGTGCCTGTGCATCGCCTGTAATGCCAGCTGTACTCTTGAACGGATAGATGAATGTGACAATCGAATCCGGACGCTCCTTGGTTACCGTGTGGTAGAGCATGTAGCCTTGTCCAGGCTTCATGTATTCCAGATTGCCGTGCCATCCTCCGCCCTTTGAACTGAAGGTGGCAAACTCGTCCTGCGACTTGATGATGTCACCATCGCTGGCCTTGTCGAAGAAGTCGGTGAGGGCTTCGTTCACGGGCAGGTTCACTAATGGGGTGTAGCCGATATAGTTCCATCCCTTGTGCAGGGTCATGGTGCGTTCTGCTACGTCCATGAGGGGACGTCCGTCGATGTGCAGCATCTGGCTGTTCTTGCTCTTGATGCAGTACATTCGGTCTGTTCGCAGGCTATCGGAGGCTTGGGTATCGTTACAGATCCATACATCATTATCGTAAGAGAAGAATGTTTGCTCCTCCAGGTCTTTCAGCTGGTCACCCTGTGTCCAATGACCACGTTTCAGCAGTTGGTTGATGTGGTCTGCCAAGTCGCTGATGATATTGAGTGAAACCCATGTCCAGGTGGGTTCGAGTTCCAGTTCGCGGGTGATGTTGAGACTGGTGGTCATGCGCACAGGCTGGTCGTACGAACCTACAATACCGTCGTGGGTGTAGGTGACTGCTTGGTCAGGCGTGAGAGCATAGATGATACCAGAGTTCGCATCCCACATACGGAAGTGCAGCTTGTTGCCAGGCTCTCCTGCATAGATGGTCAGGTAGAGTAGTGACTTGCCCTGAACATCCTTGGTCACGTTACCCTTGCCCAAGCATTTTTCGTTTTCGTCAAAGGCTGCGATGATGTTCTCCTTATCATCCACTGTCTGTCCGCCCATCATGATTTCGGCACAAAGTTGCATGTTGTTTTCGGTGTTGCCATCAAAAGCCCAGTTGGGTGCATGGCCGTATTTACGGATGGTGAGTGAGAGTGGGTCGACGAGTTCTTCATCGTTTTTCAGGTAAAGCACTTCATCGTAGGTGCCAATGTTGATGTCCTTCGAGATGGTGATGTGGAGCGTGGTAGTCTCTGTAGGCTTCAGTTCACCCTCGTTGCCCTCCTCGATGGTCATCCATGTGGGCAGACCCTCAATGGTGTAGGTGCGACGATTGCCACTGAGGTTGCTCACATTGATAGCGAATGTGTAGTTCTCTGTCAGCGCATCGTCAATCTCAATGTGTTGTTTGGCTTCTGCCCATCGCAGCATGTTGCGGTTGATGAATGCTGACCAGATGACGGGTTGTTCCATCTCGTTGCCGTTCATGTCCTCAATGCCCATCGCCGTGATGTTTACCGTAGTGCGTTCGATGGACTTGGCGGGTTCTACCAGTTCGATGATGAGTTCATTGTCCTTGGTGATGAAGTTGAAGCGCAGAGGTGTCTCGGTGGCCTTTTCCTTCATGGGGGCGCAAACTGTGTTTGAGGGTTCGTAGGTGTCATGCTGTTCGGCATGCGCACTTTCGGCATGTGGCACATACTTCTGCAGCTCGTTGTCCCACTGACTGAAATAGTATTTGTCCGTAAACTCCTGCTGGATGCCTCCACCACTGGTCTGTGGAACGTCCTCGCTGAAGGGCAGATAGGCCATCAGACCAATCTCCGAGCCGTCCAACTTCTCGTTCATCTTTTGACGGATGACGTTTTCAGGCAGCGGTGAGTTCCACAAAGCGATTTCGTCGATGTAGCCTTGCAGACGGTCGGATTTAATCACCTTGTGTTCAGTCAGGGAGTAATAATAGTAGCATCCGAGGTTTACGACGTCATCGTTCCAATGGCCTGTATTGGTGGCTTCCGTACGTGCGGCCACTTCACCATCCACGTAGAGTACAGCTTGGTTCTGCTGTCGGTCAACACTGAGGGCTACATGGTGCCACTGTCCATCATAGTAGCTTTTCTCAGAACGCATCGATGCCTCATTATATCCGCTGCGCACAGCAATGTGGCCATCATCCATGTGCAGGGTAGTGTAACCCACACCTTGCTGCAGATAGAAGGCCATGGTAGCCAGTTCGGGCGTGATTAGACCCACCTTCTTTCCCTTATTGCTTGTGTCAGCGTTCACCCAGAAGGTGAGTGTGTAGCTCTTGCCGCGGTTCACGGTCTTAAACGGCTTGATGGCCAGACGGGCATCAGTCTGTTCGCTACCCAAACGGATGGCCTTTCCACTCAGCGTACTCCACGACGTGCCGTAAGCAGAGAGCGTGGCACCTTGAGCCTTGTCCTCAAGGGTGTTACCCAATCCCTCATTCATGGGATAATACGCACAGAGGTTCACTTCATGGCCATACAGGTTCTTGTTGCCCGTCTCGTTGATCTCATCCAGCGTCAGCGCCTTCGTCCAGATGCGCGTTTCGAGGAGATTGCCCTGATAGCCGCGTCCAAACACCATGCGTCCGTTACCAGCGTAGTCCCAATATAGATACCGGTTATTGTCCTCTTCTCTGTCCATGCAGGCATTGTTCACATAAAAGTGTACCTTATCCTCCTTCGCATTATAGACTGTCATTACTCGCTGGAACATGTTCCAGTTTACATCGTTAGTGGGCTTGGACTGGTACACCGTCTTGCTGCCCGTCGTACCATTCGTGAACTCGGTACGCAACTCATGAGTCTTGCCGTTAATGGAGAAGACCATAGAGTTTCCGTTGATGGCCTGATGGGTGAAGAGGTTCATGAATTCATCCTTATCCGCAGGTTTCACCATCAAGTCAATTGTGAAGCTCTCACCGTCGAAGTTACGTTCGGCCTCTGACTCCAGATAGCAATCGTCCTTGCCGGTCATCATCACCGAAGTGCTGGTGTTGATGTCGGTGCTGTTGTTGGGTGTACCTGTCACACGGAAGTTGTTGGTTGCCAAAAGACGGTTAGCGTTGATGTTCTCGCTGAACACCAGCTTCAGGTTGTCGCCCACACCGAGAATGGAGTTAGCAGGCAGTGGACTTCCAAAGAGTTGTGGACGTCGTGTGTCCTTGATGCCTGAGTATACAGGTGATGTGCGGGTCACGAAGTCATTGCCCAAGCGGCTGTAAGTCACGGCGCGCAGGTCGTAGTTTTGTTCCACAGGGTCGCTGTCACCATAGAAAGCGTGAGTGATGGTCGAGCCTGTGAGCATCGCTTTTGTGCCGCTTCCCTGCTGATAGAGGCTGTCAGTGCTGTAGTAGCTGCACAAGTTTGTCCAGCGCGACTCCGATTCGCTGCTCTGCTTGTATTGCAGTTCCACATGGTCGAAGTTGCGGAAGTTCACGTCAAATCCGCTGATGCTCACGGGCATATAATAGCGCTCGCGCTCGTCCTGAGCCGAGTTGGTGTTCAGTACCCACTTGTCTTGCGGAGTGATGATGGCGATAGGGCTTGCTGAAGGTACGAAGTGGACGGACAGGCTCACGGTATCGGCCACTGATGCGTCGCATTGTGAACGCAGTACCAATCGGATGTTCTCATAGTCATCCACCAATCCCTGACCCACTTCGAGCACTTTCACCATGCCTGTGCCGAAGGGAACCACCAACGAACGTCCGTTCCCCAACGGAGCACCGTCGATGACGAGCGATGCGCCCTGTTGGTTGGTTTGGTCGAGCAACACAAGGTCAAATGAACCTTCCTCTCGGATGGTGCCCTCATTGCTTAGCACAAGATTGAACTTAGCAGTCTCGCCGTAAGGCACATTGCTGATGATATGCTTCTCTACTGAAATGCGTGGTCGTTCCACCTGTGCGGTGGCCGCCGAGAGTTGTGTACCTGGTGCAAAGATCTTTGTGGTGCTGGCTCCTTCGTAAGGACACTTCGTGGCGCCGCCCATCGTGCGGAACAGGTAGTTACCCTTCGAGAGGGTTCGTTCGCCCGATGTGACTCCAAACACGTTGATGCCCGACGCCACGGTCTGCACGTCGTGATACACGTCGATGCTCAGATGGCTGTCACCATCGGTTTCCAACTGATAGCCACGATAGGTCTTCGTGTCCTCTTGTTCATCATTAGCCGACTCGTAGGTGAAGCCCACATTGGGTTCCAAAGTGAGTTTTGTGTATGAGCCACCCGTCTTTACCGTCACATCCTTGGCACCATCCATTGTCTTCATCAGGTTCTGCAACTTATCCATGTTCTCCAAGGCATCTCCTGACAGGGTGCGGGTGTGAGTCACATCCTTTCCCTGACTGTTCGTTGTGGTGTACGATACTGAAACTGATGGGTCGCTGCCCCATTTTTTCTCCCAATCCAAGTTCCCCATTTGTGAGTTGGCGCGGTCTTCCGCTATGGAGAGTCCTCCGCTCACAATCTTGTTGAAGTATTCCATACCTTGTTCCTCGTCCCACTTGGTCACGTCCCAGCCGAGGATTGGAATGGAGTAGTCAAGATCATCGCTCGACGAGAAAATCTCGCTGTGGTTGATCATCGTGCCACCCGAAATGCTGTGATTCTCCACATAGAATGACGCATTGTCAGCCACATCGTAGGGTGAACCTCCGTCATACTCCATGTCGCCCCGGTCTTCCTCTATGGCATCGATGGCCTCGAAGGCAGCCAATTTCTCCATCTCGTTGCGGGCAATGACATATTCCCATTGTGCAATCTTTCGGTTCATGATGCGGATGGAATCCGTGATTTCCGCATCTTGAGCCAACTGCTTGCGCAATCCCAGCACATCCACATACATCGGCGTGATCACCTCATAGTTCAAACGGTCACGCATTTCATCGTAACGGTCGATGGAGATGTAGTCGAAATGTTCGTCCAGATTGTCTTGACCATATCGGGGGTCATCCTCGCTGCGCAGCGAATAGAACACGTTGCGTCGTGTGGCGGTAGCTTTAGCTTGAGCTTCCTCGCGCGTACCTTTGTAGATATAGCTGTTGCGTATGGCTTTGAGTTTGGGCAACAAGGTGTTGAGGATGTAGTCCTGCGTATAGACAAAGTTCGACTTGATTTTGGGACCCACCTGATAGTTATAGTCGCTGATGAGGTAGTAGGGCATTCCTTGTGCGCTCTTGCCTTCGGCGATGAGGTGGCATGCACCATCGCTTTCAGCAAAGAGTCCTGCCTCCTTCAGCATCAGGTAGGTGCTCTCGTTGATGGCGCGCACGTTGCGCACAGCATTGCTCGATGCCACCAGTTCGAAGCCGCAATAGACATCAGCATCGTCGCCCACATGGGCAGGGTCATCGCTGGTCTGCACACGCTGGTTCATCTGGAAGTTGACACTGCCCGTATGGGTCAGTTCAAAGCCTACGAGGGGTATTTCCTTGGGCGAAATCTCCCAGTTGGTCGAGGCCGATGTTTGTGTACCCATCCATGTTCCAGCTCCCGTACCGGTGAAGGCGCCCGACATGATGTCGGTGCCCGATCCGTTCTTCAGTCCGATGGCCAACGAGAGGCTGGCTCCGATGGCGAAGTTAAAGCGAGCCTGATAGGTGGTCTCGCTGTCCACCCATGAGAAACTCTTGCTGCCAGGTGGGTCGCGGAGCACATCCACAATCTCGATGATGCCATCAGCACTCATCACGTCGTCGCTGATTTTCTGATAGCCCATCACGAAGGCCTGCAGGTTCTGTCCGTCGATGAACTGGCCTTCGTACTCCAGCGTTACATCGAGGTGGCGCAGGGCATTGGTGCCTGTCACGTCATATACCGTGTTGGCCACATCCACCTCGATGTCCACCGTTCCTGTATATTCGTTGAGCACACAAAGGGTGTCGTGCTGCGTCTGGGCAAAGTCATCGTAGATGCGCACCTTTCCGCCCCTTACGGGCACACTATCACAGATACCCGTCAAGTTGCCGTTGTAATAATAGTTTTCGGTGGCCATCACACGGAAATTGTGTTGTCCTGTGCGCAACACAGGATAGCCGAACGTGTATGTGTCCGTTGCCTTGTCGTAGAGCGGCACGCTGATGGTTCCACCTGCATTGGTTGGTTCCGCATACGCAACATCGCCCACGTAAGGCAGCGCCTCGCCAGTCTTGGTATTCACTTCCACGATGCTCACAGATGGTTCAATGCGGAAGATACGGTTGTAAATGGCACGGTAGTCCATCTGCTTGCTATTGTACGAAATGTGCTTGGTCGTGAGGCTATCACTCAGATCAATCACCTCTGCAGTCTTTCCTTGCTGGAAGAGGGACGGATAACCCTGTGCCGACACCTCCACCACCTTATAGCGTGTGGGCAACAGATCGGCCACAAACTCACCCGTCGTGGTGTTGGGCGCGATGATGATGCGGTGACGTTCGGTCGTCACGGTATTGGTCAGTTTGTTCTCCGTCTGCTCATGCACCAGCGTGTCGTTGCGCATGGTCAGCGCATCGTTCAGCTGGTCTTTGATGAGCCAAGAGCGCTGATTACCCTCCAACTCCAGCACGATGCGAAGGGCATCGCCCAAGTTGTTCTGTGACAGGCCGAATCCTAATGGCTTTTCGCCCTGATCCCTGCCGCCAACCACACGACCAATGGTGCGCACTTTGGTTTGATCCCAGAAGAAGATGCCTGTGCGGTTCTCCGTCACCTCGATGGCCTTGCCGTTGTTGTCGGCATAAAGTCCATCATACATGAACGTGTGTCCCTCCTTCTTCACTTCCAGACGGCGGGCACCCTTCACCACCTTGAAGGCGAAATGACCGTCGTTGTCAGAGATGACAAGACTGCCGCTCTTATCCACCACGGGTTTTCCATCCACCAAGAAGGTGGCTCCATACACAGGCACGGTGGTTTGCTCGAAATAGACATAGCCATCCACATCGAACGAGCCGCCACTCACAAAGTTCTGGTTGAAGTGATTCACAGCATCCTTGTTCAGATAGAGGGAAGTCTGCACACGGTCGAAATCCGTAACGCCTGGCGCATTGATTCGCACCGTGTAGGGCTTGTCGCTATACATCACATCGGGGAACAAGTAGGCACCCGTGCCATCCGTGCGGTTTGTGGTGATGACTGACTCGCCCTGCAGTAGCTGCACCTCCACATCGGCCAAGCCTGTACCGTCTTGGAAGGTGACGAAACCGCCAATCTTACCCGATGGACGGCGCTGCCCCTTCGTATCCACGGTCAACACCTTCAAGCCATCCGTACACTCATACTCCATCGTCAGCCTGTACTGCACCTGCCTTCCAGCCTCCACTCCATAGTCATCGAAGTAGCTCATCTTCGGGTCGATAGGCAGTTCCACCCACGAGCCGTTATATTTCTCCACTTTGACGGTGTTCATGCGCTCGGTATCGAGGCTCCATTGCAGGTGGATATGGTCTTGTAACGTATTGTCTGAGGCAGAAAATCCACCCACCTTCGAGTCATCCATCACAGGCTCGATGCGCTCTTTGCCCGCAATGGTAATGCGCTCCTCTTGTCCGTTCTTCATCACGCCAGCAGGGTCGTTGGGGTTGAAAATCAACTTGTAGGAATATTGGGTACAGGGGGCGAACTGATCATCCACATATTTCATTTTGATGGGACTCCCCGTACCAGAAGTGACGAACTTGGACAGCTCAGTGTCATGATAGGTGCTGGTGGCAATGCCATTTTTCATGAAGGTGGACGTGCGCCGCAGCACGAGGCTCCAGTTCTTGGGGAGGAAATCCTGGTCGGGATCTGGATGGGTGATGGTAGCCTCGATCGAGAACTTTCCGTCAGTATAATTAGCATTGTCTATGCGGAGCTTGCCTGGCGAGATGACTGAAGCCTTGTCCACTATGGCCGAAATGGAGGTGTAAGCTTCTCCCTGACCAACCGAAGCCCTGTAGATGCGATAGCGCACACTGTTATACTTCTCCGTGCCATAGCATCCCCGCTGGTTGTCGATGCACTCATAGTCGGTCTTGCCTTTCTCCAGCATCACCTGCTGGAGTGTTTCCCACACATCAGCAGAACCATCCTTACTATTAAACAGTTGTCGCTCCACCATGATGAGGTCGGTGGGGAGAACATCGTCTTGGTCAGCATGAGGCACAGACCAACTCAGCTTGGTGGCTCCGTTTTGTGCCCAAGCCGTTCGTAGGCTGAATTCCTTGGGGTTGTGGAAAGCGGCCATCTGCACCACCTTCGGGTTGAGGTCGTAGTAAATCTTCTCGCTGTAGGGCACCTGCGCCTCTACCTTCACACGGCGGGCATAGCTGACGGCTGGAATCAGCAGCGATAGCCCGTCCTTCGACGATTTGCATTGTGATGTGATGTCCACATCTAAACTACCCGTGTTCGTTAACAACTCCGTGACCTTCTTGATTTTCAGCTCCAAGCCTGTGGTGTTGGAAACCACCAATCGGTTGTAGCCCTGGTCTGCACCTGTAGGTATGAAGATGGGGTCGCTGATGTAGAGGTCGGGCTTCTCCGAGCAGTTCATGGGACTGCCCGAAAGTTCACGGTTGTCCAAATCTTCACCGTTGCCCACATCGCCAGTCATATAGAAGTGTACTTTCTTGCCTGCCAGCTCTGCGGGGTAGTACCAGTCGAACTCCACGAAACAGCGGGCATCACCCGTTGGCTTCTTCAGCTTGTAGTCTTTGTTGGAGGTGGACATTTCCACGGGCTGTTCGCTATAGGCGTTGGTGAGAATCAGCACACCGTTGTCAGCATACTTGTTTGGATTCTCGCCTTTGGCCGAAAAACGCATGGTGACGTTGCCCACGTCGCTATCATCACTATCATCGTTCGTGGTGTAGCAAGCTACGATGTAGCGCCTGTCCGAGCTGCCGTCCTCCTTCAGGTAGAGCCACGGACCGTTAGGCCAGTTATCTGTCTTCATGAGATACCCGTTGGCACCCGTCGTTTGGTCTAAGTACATGATTTTGAAGTGTACGCAACCA
>JBGUMY010000424.1:0-3183 GCA_045117095.1 Bacteroidaceae bacterium
TGCGAACCATTGAAGGAGAGCAACGTTCTCATCTATGCCGACGAACCAGCTCTCGCTGTCCTCAACGGCAACTACCCAGCCGACCTGCTCCATCCTTCAACCGAAGAGAGTTACGGCACAGAGTTCCAGTCCTACACGATGGCCATCAAGACTGTTGCATCTGCCGACGAAGCCATTCGCCACATCCGTCGCTTCGGTTCTGGCCACTCCGAGTGCATCATCACAGAGAATCGTACCACTGCTGACCAATTCATGGCACAAGTGGATGCAGCCTGTGTCTATCACAATGCCCCAACCTCTTTTACCGATGGTGCCCAATTTGGTCTCGGAGCAGAGATTGGCATCTCCACCCAGAAACTCCATGCACGTGGTCCCATGGCCCTCGAGGAAATCTGCACCTATAAGTGGCTCATCGAAGGCAACGGACAAGTGCGACCCAAATAAGACATCTGAACCAGATTCAGGTTGATTGAATGTATTACTGGGCTACAGTCACCACATAACCTTTATCAAGGTGTTCCTCAGTGTGGAGCGACACATTATTATATTTAAGAAGAAGATTTTTGAGGTCATCGTCAATACCACGACCCGTGAGTTTGACGATGGCTTCTTTTTGTGTCCAATAGCGGATAAAGGCTACTTGTGGGGTACAAGCTTGCTTCACAACTGAAAACTCTTGATCGTTGAGTACATGGCGAGCCAAAGATTCGTTGTAACGACCAATGCGTTCGATGTCAACGCCAACAGGATGGTCGGCGATGACACAAGCGATGGCTGGTTTGCAGTGGGAGAGGTTGAAATGGATAGAGAGGGGCAAGGGACGAGGAGCAAGGGGCGAGGAGCAAGAGGTAAGGGGTAAGAGGTTGGCTATTTCGGGTTTGCCATGCTCACCGATGGTGAAAGAGGGTTGTTGAGTGATACCATAGACTTCTTGAAGGGCTTGGCAGAGGAGAAGATAGGCGAAGGCACACTCTTTGCGACCTTGCTCAAACTTGAAGCGCAAGGCTTTCTCCCGACGCCACTCAGGCAGGGCGGCAATGGCACGTTCCAGTTCTGCTGGAGTGATGGCATCGAGGTCATCCTTTATAAACAATCGATAGCCCATTTTAACCCTAAACTCTAAAACCTGAAATCATTATAGTTTTTCTCCACAGTGCTTACAGTAGTTAGCCTTGAGATCGGTCTTCTCATTGCAACGGGGACAACGTCCGTTCTTACCCTTGCGCTGGGTGGTGTCTATCATGGTGGCAGACACAATACCTGTGGGCACAGCAATGATGGTGTAACCAAGAATCATGACGATGCCCGAGAGAAGGCGTCCAACGAGGGTGACAGGGGTGATGTCGCCATAACCAACCGTGGTGAGTGTGACAATCGCCCAATAGATGCTGGTGCCGATGTCTGTAAATTGTGTGCCAGGCTGTCCTCCCTCCACCATGAACATGAGTGTACCCAGAATAGTGACGAGGATGAGGACAAAAAGGAAATAGACCAGTATCTTGCGGAGGCTGAGTTTGATGCTCTGCATGAGGAGGTAACCTTCGTTGATAAACGAGAAGAGCTTGAGCACCCTAAAGATGCGGATAAGTCGGAAGACACGTAAGATAAAGAAATAACGTGTGCTGGACAATGGTGGGATGAAGGAGAGGTAGAGGGGCAAGGTGGCCAAGAGGTCGATGATGCCAAAGAAACTGAGGGCATACTCCTTGCGAGAGGGAGAACAATAGAGACGCAGGATGTACTCAAGGGTGAAGAAGCCTGTAAGCACATATTCGAGGATGGTGAGCACATCCTTGAACCGACCCACCACTGCAGGCTTTGTCTCGACGAATGCAACGAAGAGACTGAGCACAATAGCCACCATCACTACGATGTCAAAGGCCTTGCCCATTGGCGTGTCAGCATTGAACACGATGTTATAGAGACGTGGCTTATCTTTAAGAAGGGCTATTAACTTTTTCATGGGTGCAAAGGTAAGGAAAAAATTGAAGAATTGAAAGATTGAAGAATTGAAGTCAGCAAAAACGAAGAGAAAAAGGACGTATCAACCAATAAAAAAGCACTTTTTCCGATTTTCCGTTCGTTATCTTTCAAAAAAGCACTACCTTTGTCCCACTTTTTCAATTCGAAACGACTTATTGGTGTATTCCAAAGATGAAAAACCTACAAGACTTTTTCACCGACAATCACATGGAAGAGGTGCTGCATTCACTCAACACCATTCCTTGGACGTTTGACTTTCGCACGAATGTCATCACGTCAAACTTGTCTTTTGTTGACCCCATCTACGTACAAAAAGACGTGATTCATGAGTGGAGCCTTGAAGAGTTCATCGATTGCATCCTGCCAGAGTATCGTGAAGAGACATTGGAGAATTACAGCCGCCTTAAAAACGGAATGCTGACACGCACCAATTGGGAGTTGAGGTTGAAGATGGGCAAACAACGTATTCCCATTTGGATAGAACTATTTGTGGTGGCAAAAGGAAAAGACCCATACGGAAGGACTGCCCAAGCGGTGGGATGCGCCACCATCATTCAGGAAAGGAAAGAAGCGGAGATGGTCATGCTGACAGCCCAGCGGAAAGCCGAACAGGCCAACCTGATCAAGACAAACTTCTTGGCTAATATGACCCATGAATTCCGTACACCCCTCAACGCCATCCTCGGTTTTTCGACCATCATGGCACACTCTGAAACCATTGAGGAACGCATGCAGTGCTTAGGAGCTATCCAGACAAGCGGTTCGCTATTGCTTCAAATCATTGAAGATGTGATAGAACTATCAAAGTTAGAAGCCAATGAGATTGAACTGAAACGCAACCTGATTGACATCAATGTGTTGTTAGAGAAAGCCGTAGAGGAAGCCAAGCCCATGAGAAAGCCTGACGTGACGATGAGTTACCACCACACGGAGGTGCCCATTATTCTACATGGCGATGAAAAGAAGATTTCATTGGTAATGAAGCAATTACTGGATAATGCCTGCAAATATACAGAACATGGCACCATCGATGTCTATTGCCACAAGAGCAGTGAGAATGCTGTTGTCACTGTAAAAGATACAGGAGTGGGGATGACACCAGAAAACGTCCACAAGATTTTCAACCGTTTCTACAAAGGAAACTCTTTCATTCCTGGCACAGGATTGGGCATGTGCCTGGTCAAAGGATTGGTGGAATTG
>JBGUMY010000425.1:0-9343 GCA_045117095.1 Bacteroidaceae bacterium
CACAAAGGCGTGTATATCCATGAAGGAAAGAAAGTATTCATCCAATAATAAGATAAAATGATGAACAAGAAAGAATATGTAAAACCCAAAATCAAACGCATTTGGGATGTCAGGGTCTCATTGATGGTAGGGTCTTCTACGCAAACCCTTCGTTTTGGTGAGGATTATCTCATTGATGGTGAGAACCCAGCAGATGCTGATTAAATAATTCTATTCATGAACTCAAAACAAAATACCTATATGAAGAATCTCAGACATTTTCTTTGGCTTGGGCTGGTGATAGTGTTGCTGGCTATGCCAGAAGCCTTGAGGGCTACTGATTTTTTTAAGGACGATTACACAGCCTCGTGCTTTATAGTTACTCCGAATGGACCTGGTTGTGTCCATATCAAGGTGATGTACTTGAATCAATGTTTTGGAAGAAATGGTTATATCACGAAAACGGGTGACATGCCCAGTGGTGGATGGGTGTTTGTGACCTATCCTGGCGAGAGCAAAAGGCGCTATGTCGTGGCGCTCTACAGCGAGAACAACCAGGATGATGATAAAGATGATTATGCAGACCTTCATATCCGTTTCTCCGAAAAGGGTGAGAATAACTTCTCGTCCAATGGTAAACTGATACTGACCAACCCCTATTCAGGATCAGAGAAAGAGGTCAGCTATTCGCATGAAAGTTACAAGTTGAAGAAACCGACGGGAGAAGCACGTTGCTTCGCGGAGTTTGACTGGTATTATCCAGCGGAATTGGCAGGTAAGCAGTTGAAGTTCCAGATTGTCGCATCAGTGGAGCATGATGACGATGTGCGAGACCGTGAGTTCGGCGGTAGTCCTTATATCTGCACCAATGTGCCCGATCTAAACATCAGCGAACCTGTCTTCAATCCTATGGGCGAGAATGCGGGCTACTTCAGTGTGTTGGTGTCAAACACCACAGGAGCCGAACTGAAGTTAAAGCAGGTATCAGAACTTGACAAGACCACTGGTAATGCCAACAAAGACATCACCAGCCAATGCAAATCCTCCTCCGATGGATTTTCCTTGTTGATTCCATCGGCGAATTACACACGGCAAGTGAAAATCGAAGCGTATGTACCTTATAGCAAATACGTATATTATAATCTGCCTGAAAAAACGGCAACGCTTAAGGCGTTGCACAATCCCAAGGATTTCACGCTCACAAACGGATGGGGCAAGAATGGTTCGTCGGTGTTGAAATGGACTGTGCCCAATGCTGATCAACAGGATGCGCTACCTGCGGATGTGTTTATGGTGCAGCGTCAGCTTTTCAATAGTGTAACAGGCAAGGAAGATGCGGATGTAACCCCTTGGGAAACTATCGACCAAGTGGTGATGGAACAGGACAAGTCGAACTATGAGTGTGTGGATAGTTTGACGGGTTGCTATGGCGACAGCACCCACAACAGTGTGCGTTATCGCCTCTATCGTGTGTTGTTGGGAAATTCCACGAAAAATGTGAGCACCTGCGAGATGAGGAATAAGAGTGCCTCTATCAAAGCAGGAACTTTCGAGCCTCGTTCCATTAAGTTGGTAGATGGGAAAGTGCAACTCACTTGGTTCCCTATAGGTTCTGAAAACAACGGAATCCAAAGTTTCTTGCCGAATGGGTGGAAACTCAACCTTATCCGTACTTCTTTATATTACAAAAATGGGATGATGATGAGCCATACGGATGAGTTTGATGTCACTGAAAAGTTCACTTACAAGAATGCCAGTGGGCTTTCTGAATATATGGATGAGAACTTTGCGCCATGTACCCAATATTCCTATGCATTGACTCTTGATCCTAACGACCCTGCAGGTGTGATGGAGCGGCAGACAAAAACTTTCGCGAAGGATGGGCTGCCAGTCATACTGGAACCTCTTACGGATGATACCAAGATTGGCAATTTCAAAGCATCCAATGACGAGTTGCAAGACCGTATCCATCTGCAATGGGGCATCGATATGAGCCGCATAGACGAGTTGATCGTGCAGAAGCTGAAGAATAACAAGTGGGAAGATCTGCCGATAGACACCAAGCTGCGCTACTACGATGACTTCGATGTGGAGGCTGGACAGAATGTGAATTATCGCATGAACATCAAGTATGAGTGTACAAGCGGTGTGAAGACGCTGGTGGCGGAGGCTACGGGTATGCGCCGTGCATCGGGTAAGATTAGCGGTTTCGTCACTTTCAAAGACGGAACGGGACTTGGCGATGTGGAGGTACAGCTGACGCAGGATGGCAAGGTGGTCGCCACGCAGAGGACGGATGCTGCCGGTGCCTACCTCTTTGCTGATGTGCCTTACAGCGATACTTACTACCAGATAAAACTCAATAGTTCTATCACAGAATTTGACAGGGTGCAGATACCTGTTTATGTGAATAAGGACAAGCCGTTCAACTATGACAAGAACTTTGTGAGTGATGGTTCGTTCGATGTAGATGGGTATGTCTATTTCGAGCAAACCACTGTGCCTGTGTATGGCGCCACCTTCAAAGTGGATGGAAAGATGGTACTTGACAAGAGCGGCAACCCTGTTATGAGTGACAACGATGGACACTTTGCCTTCAAGGTACTGAAGGGCACCAAGCAGCTCGAGGTGGTGAAGGAGGGTCATACCTTCATGTTTGGAGGTCTGTATGCCGACAACAGCGGCAAAGCCATTACCATCGATGGACCCCGTGTGAACATTTTCTTCTGGGATCAGACGAAAGTGCGCACCATCGGACGTGTGGTGGGAGGTCTTGATCAGGGGGACAAGCCGTTAGGTTTCGGATTGTCGGAGAATAACCTCGGCGATGACCTGCGCATCGTGCTCGAACTGGATGGCAACCAGCGTTCATGGCTTGTGAAAGATCAGTTGAATGATGCCTTGACTGTTCGCTACGACACCCTTACCTTTGAGGCTGCACAGGATAAACCGACCAACACGGTCATCACAGAACGCCACCGCGTTGTGATCAGTCCTAACGAGAAGACGGGTGAGTATATGGCAGACCTGTTGCCCACACGTTATAAAGTGGTGGAAGTCTCAGCCAAGGGGTATCCATCCCTCTTCCAAAAGGGGAAGGTGGGTGAAGTGCTTGACCTGACTGACAGCCTGAAAACAAAGGCCGTGACCAATGACAGTAAGAAGGTGAATTACAACGCCCTCTACAACCGCATCTTCCGTGTGGAGCCTTCTGTGACTATCACGGAATTGGATCCATCCACAGGTGTATCGCTGCCCAATGTGGGTCTGGCGACTTATACAGAAATGGCTGACGATGGTAAAACGCCTGTCGAGGTGCCCATCTACGACAAGAAGACTCAGACTTATACCTTCGGCTATCCAGTGCTGACGGTGGGTAAGCATGACTTCCGCATCTCTGCCACTGAGAATTACTACTACAATGGTGTGCCGACAGGACTTTGTGACAGCGTGCCATTGCGTGGCGGACGAGTACAAGTGTACGACGATTTTGCCTCCAACCAGCACGACACGCTCTGTGTGCTCAACGCCAAGACGGGTGAGACTACCATCAGCGTGGATGTGCAGAACACTGTTTATGATGTGCAAGGCACCAATGCTTTGCGCAACATCGATGTAACTTTGGAGCACGAGGGGCAGTTTGTTGATGGACAGAGCCTGCGAGCCTTCGTGATGGGTTCCAAGCAAATCACCGATGACGTGATGAGTGCCGATTGTGTCATCGAGTTGCTCGATGTGATTCGCGACCCACAGGGTAGCCGAAGCTATGCGTGGGTGGATAAGGAAACTGTATATAATAGCCAGTTCCATTGTGACATCGGTTTCAACGCTGGTTTGAAGCTGGGTTTCGAGACGGGTACTCGCAACAATTTGGTGACGGGTGCTTTTGCAGGTACACCTTCAGGTACGTTTGTTGGTACCACTACGGCTGCGGTAACGACGTTCTCCATCGGTCCTACTACCATTCCTATCTTTGGACTTCACTATACTCATAATGGTAGTGTGACGTTCCAGTTGAACGAACGCATCCAGACGAGTGATGATCCAGCATTCGTGGGTGCTCAAGGTGATGTCTATTGCGGTTACGAACTGGTGGCAGCCAGCAGCTTTATCCGCAATGTGCGAGCCGTCAATGAACCCACTTATCTTTATCTGAAGAATGCAGGACTCTTCAGCGAGGAGGATGGTGCTTGCCATCTCATTGCCGTGGGTGAGACTGCTTTGGGCATTCCTTATTATCTGATCAGTGACTATGCTCATCAGGTGGGACCCAAGGTCAAGTCAACGTTCACCTATACGCAGGACTACATCCTCAACACGTTGTTGCCGAAGTTGCGTACAGCTCGTAATGCCTATTTATATAAAGGTACGCGCGAACAGGCACAGGCACAGGCTAATGCCACGCTGCGCAACGTGTTCTTCTCGTTGCGTGACGAGGATGACCCACGTTACGGTCAGGACAATCGCGATGACTCGCTCGACTACATCTCCATCGACCGTTATGATGAATATCGTGACCGTCTGAACTACGAGGTGATCACGCCTGAGTATGTAAAGATTCTCAAGTTGGAGAAGCAACTGGCAGCGATAACCTCGGCTACAGACTCCGTGCGCATCATGAACCGCCAGATTTCTCAGTGGGAGTATATCGTGGCAGTGAATGAATTGGAGAAGACTTTGGCATTTTCAGTCATCGATAATGACGCTTCTAAGCGAAGTAAAGAGGATTACTCTATGGGGGAGCCTTACAATGCGAAGGACAAGAAATACTATGCCGAAAATCACAGCATCTCAGGAGGCGTCTCCTACAAGCATTCAGAATCGTTCAATCATAAGGACAAGAGCGACTGGAAGGTGCCTGTTTTGGGGCTCGATATGAACAATTTGAGCAGCGATGAAGGAATGAAATACCTCAATAAGGTTATCCAAGGTGATATTAAGGTTGGTGAAGGAGCAATGGAAAGTGTGTTGACAAACGAGATGAAAGAACTAGCCAAAAGGAAAGGCTGGAATACAGGCAGTCCTGAGGTGAAAGTGAAGAGTACGAAATATGAAGCAGGTAGGAATGAGGATGACCCTGATGTTGTAGATGTAAAAGAAAAAACTTTGAGCGGTAAGGATTTGCAGAATGGAGCGAAATTGCAAGAATTAATGAGAAATGGAACCGATATTACTGTAGAGGCAGCCAGCAACTATACGAAGGTGACCATTGTTCCCGATTTTGATTTCACATACGATGTAACCAATGACGAATCGACGGCCAGCACCGTGTATCGTGGCTATGAGTTGGCAACGGATGCTGACAGCCATTTGAGTATTGATGTCTATCACGATGTGCAGACGGTGACTACAGGTGTCAATGTTGTTGGTTCAGGGTCAAGTAGTCGTACGCTCTCTAATGGTAATTATATATTCCGTGCCATCGGTGGTGCGACGAAATGTCCGCATGATAACGGTGAGGTGACGCAGATGTATAATCCTGGTTCACAGCTCTCACAACCAACAGCGTACGTGGAGAAGCCTCGCATCACGGTAGAGAATCATATTATTAGCAATGTGCCTTACGGTGAGACTGCCAAGTTTAATCTGGTGTTGAGCAACGAGGGTACGGTACGTCAGGAAGGTTCGTTTGACCTCGTGCTCATAGACAAGACCAATCAGGCGGGTGCTTCGCTCATCATGGACGGTGCACCACTTGGAAACGGCCGTTCCATCGTGGTTCCGTTCGGTACGGGTATGGTGAAGGTATTAGAGATCGGACAGGGCATGGTGGATGACTATGAGAACATTCGCTTGGCACTCCGTTCGCAGTGCGATCCATCTGTGGCTGATACCGTAAGTCTGTCTGTTCACTTCGTGCCATCGGCCAGTCCTATCGCTGTCATCACCCCACAAGACAAGTGGGTGCTAAACACGAACTCGGCACAGGATGAGCGTGGTAAGTATTATATGCCAGTGACTATTGGCGGCTACGACGTGAACTTCCGTAACTTTGACCATGTGGAATTGCAATACAAGCAGAGTGCGGAACCTGAATCCCGTTGGACGAACCTGTGCAGTTACTATAGTGTGGATAGCCTTTTCCAAAAGGGTGCTGGCACAAAGGCAATGCTGACAGGTGGTACGCTGACCCATGCCTTCTATGGCGACAGTGATCCTGTGGAATTGACATACGACTTGAGGGCAGTGACTTACAGCCGTCTGGGCAATGACTTTGTGACACAAGCATCGCCTGTATTCTCGGGAATCAAGGACACGCGTCGTCCGCAGTTGTTTGGTTCTCCACAACCTGCTGATGGCATCCTTGGAATGGGTGAGGATCTGAAATTGATTTTTAGCGAGGACATTGATGCCAACCGTCTGCTGGGTACCAACAACTTCAAGGTGACGGGTACACCTAATAATAGTACGATTAGCACGACGAATTACCTCTATCTGTCGACTGAGAAATATCCTCTTTATGAAAGCGACCTTGCTTATCTGGAAACGGAGAAAGGATATTGCGTCATAGACGAGAGTTTCACAGTGGATATGATGGTGAAAGTGGAACCTTCGAATAAAAGGGACTTTAAATTGTTCCATCATCAATACAATGGTGGAATTCAGGATTTCTGCATCTCTGTACAATACATTAATGATGCGCCTGTTCTGAAGGTTGATTTGAATCAGAATAACTACACAACGAAAAATTCGATTAGTGCAGAATTGGAAGACCTCTCTTCGGACTTCCAGCGCATTGTGGTGGTGTTTGACAATAAGGAGAAGACATTCACCTGTTACCAAAACAATAAGCTACTGACAAGTAAATCGTTTAAGGGAAAAATGATA
Organism: Bacteroidaceae bacterium; assembly: GCA_045117095.1. Classification (GTDB taxonomy): domain Bacteria; phylum Bacteroidota; class Bacteroidia; order Bacteroidales; family Bacteroidaceae; genus Minthosoma. The sequence goes on from JBGUMY010000425.1 coordinate 6,808, forward strand.
ACCCTCAGACGTGATGGTAAGATGCGCTTTGGCGAGAGGTTGACAGGTAGCTTGTTAGAAGCCCGTGTATGGTCGAAGGCTTTGACTCAAGAAGAGATTAATCAAACAGCGAACAAGATACAATATGCCTACGAAAAGTATCTTGCTGCTTACTATCCAATGAATGAGGGTACCGGCACAAAGCTGGAGGATAAGGTACTTGGCAACAATCTGACGATGTATAGAGCGGAATGGTCGAAACTAGAAGGAGCCTCCCTTAAACTGGATGGAATCTTCCGTCATGAACTGAATCGTGGAATATTTGAACGAACCTCATTGGAGAAGAGCTACACATTAGGAATGTGGTTTAGGGCCAAGAAGAATGGCGCTAATGCAAGCTTCCCCATTTTGGCTTCAGGCTTTGGTGTGAAGGGGGAGGCGAAAGCTAATGAGAAACTCTTTATCGGTGTGAAGAAGGGTAAGATGACGATTAGCTGTGACTCGACGAGTATCATCATGAATCAGGATTATGCTGACGATAAATGGCATCAGTTGACATTCGTGGTGGATCGTTCTACCAACATCGCTTCTTCATACGTGGATGGAGAACTGACCGGACAGGCGAAGGCTTCAGGCTTTGGCCAGTTGTATGGTGATGCTCCGTTCTACTTTGGCCAGTTGGATGTGACACCCGAACTTGAAAATCTTGGACACATGGATGGTCTCATCGACGAAATTACCCTTTGGGATATGGCATTGCCTCGCAATGTGGTGAAGCAGCGCATGAACGAAAATCATGATGGCACAGAACTTGGACTGCTGGCATATATTCCATTCAGTGAGAATGTAAGACAGATTACAGGTGGTGGCACAAAGGTGGAATACTCGACGAAGTACTACTACAACAAGTGGGATACTGAACAGCAGAAGTATGTATGTGATTCGGAGAGTGCTTTCAGTAGCACAACTGACATGGCTAAGGTGAAGGCGTGTCTGCAAGGCGTGAATGCTCCTGTGAAGGCAAAGGGTGTTGAGCGTGACCTCCGTTTCGATTTCATTACGAAGGATAATGAACTCATCATTACGCTGAAGGAGCCTGTCAAGGATATTGACCGTACGACGGTGAACATCACAGCGATGGGCATTGAAGACCTGAATGGCAACGAGATGGCACAGCCTGTGACGTGGTCGGCGTTTGTCGACTGCAACTCCGTGCGTTGGGCTGAATCGCAGAAACTGATTGACATTGATCCCGAGATGGATGAGGACTACACCTTTACTGTCGATATCAACAACCTGAGTGGTGCCCGCAAAGACTACACTATCGAAGGCCTTCCAGACTGGATGATTGTGGAAGAGGATGCGGAAGGTACGCTCAATCCAGAGGAAACCCGCACGTTGCACATCACCATCTCGAAGGATATCAACATTGGCACCTACAACGATGTGCTCTATCTGAAGAACGATGAGGAACTGACGAATCCATTGGCTCTGACTATCAAGAAGAAGGGTGCTGCTCCGAATTGGGCGTTCAACAAGAATGCACAGAGCAATATGCAAGTGTTTGCGCAAGTGAAGATGGGTGACGTGGTGGTGACCAACAAGGAGAGCATCTTGGCTGCTTTCGACGTAAATAACAAATGTCTTGGTAATGGTCACGTGACTATCGACCAGAATGGCAAAGCACTCTTCTATCTGACTATATATGGTGAGAGGTATAACTCTGAATTGTCTTTCTGCTTGTGGGATGCTGCTACGGGCATCTCTTACGGACTGAATACCGATCACAGTATCTTGTATAGGCCAGACAGCATTGTGGCTTCATACGATAACCCAGTCGTGATGACTACAAACGCGAACGTGCTACAGTCATTGGAACTCACACCTACCTGGACTTGGGTATCGCTGAACGTGGCAAGCCCAAAGGCAAACGATGTGAATCAATTCTTGAAGCGTGGTACTTGGCAAGATGGTGACCAACTGAAAGACCCTGAAAGTCAGTCCTATTACAATTATTATCGTGGCATGTGGAATGGCAATGGCCAGACAGAAGCATTGAGAACCGATCGAATGTACTACATCAAGAGCCAAAAGGCACAGACCATCCATCTGGAGGGTGCCGTGCTGATAGATGCGGAGGATCGTACCATCACACTCCATCCGAAGTGGAACTACATTGGCTACACTCCGATGGTCAATCTGCCTGTGAACGAGGCTTTGCAGGATTTGAAGGGTAAGGCAAGTGATGGCGACATCATTAAGAGTCAAGACGAGTTTGCCACCTTTGCAGCCTCTGTGGGTGGCTGGAGAGGAACCCTACAGTACATGAAACCAGGCAAGGGCTACATGCTCTACCATAAGGTGACTAAGGAGAAACCTGATGAGAGCGTCCAGTTCGTATATCCGTTCCAGGGCACCATGACTGCATTGCGAGCGAAGGCACGGGCTGTTGCCGCTGAAGAGGAAGAGCCACTGTGGACGAACTCACGACGTACGACGATGAATTTGATTGTACGTACAGAGGGCATTGATGCAGAAGAAGGCGACCGACTCTATG
>JBGUMY010000426.1:0-6573 GCA_045117095.1 Bacteroidaceae bacterium
CCTATTCGTCAGCGATGCAAAATTCAGATAAGCCGTCTGACGTTCGGTGAACGTAACTTCACAATTGAGCCTCAGCATCTTCCACAATGCAATGGTGTGCCGCATCTTCTGCCGCTGAACAAATTGTGCCAAGGTGTTGCTTCGCTTCTCGTTCGAATTTGAGGATCTTGTAATCATCTTTCCTTGTTTTAGGTAAGTGGTTATACCAGCAGTGCGTAGGCTGCCAATCATCATCAATCCCTTTCCTGCACTTTTCTTTTTCATGTTTATTGTCTCCTTTCTTTTGGGTTATATTAACTTCGTCTTTACTTTACCTCCCATCATATTCACCTCCCATTGTTGTTCGATTGTTCCTCTGTTGTTCTTCGTTTGTTGTACAGTTAATCACTGAACAACAACTGGACAACAACTGAACAACAACTGGACAAATGCTAACACAAATTCGACTACAAAGGTAAGTATTTCTTTTCCATCTTCCAAGGTTTTCCATATTATAATTGCAATATTTCTCTTTTTCTCTCCTACAATAATCCACGTTTACCCAATAACCCTCCTCTGCCGAGAAAAACCTTTTTGTTTTGTATGATGTTGAACTGGCTGTTGCGTGCAACGCCTGATTGGGGTTCAAAATTGTTAAAAATGCCTTATAAATGGTATTTCTGTTTCGCAAACCTATCGTCATATAAAGAATTTATCATAACTTTGTGCTCATCAATACAAGTTGTGTATGTAGAAATACTACCATCATAAAAGCAAACAAGTAACCAAACATAAAACAAAACGATGATGATACGAAGACTGTTTTTCTGCCTCATGGCAATGGTAAGTGTGCTGACCCTCTCGGCACAAAGTGTTTATGATTTCAAGGTAAAGAACGATGCTGGTCAAGAAGTGTCGCTCTCAGACTACAAGGGGAAGGTGTTGCTGATTGTCAACACAGCCACCCGATGCGGGTTCACACCTCAGTACAAAGACTTGGAACCGCTCTACCAGAAGTATCACGCTCAGGGCTTCGAGATTCTTGACTTCCCTTGCAACCAGTTCGGACAGCAGGCTCCTGGCACCATTCAGGAGATCCACCAGTTCTGCACAGCCAATTTCGACATCCACTTCCCACAGTTCGACAAGATTGATGTGAACGGCGAGAACGCACATCCTCTTTATACTTGGTTGAAGGAGCAAGCAGGTGGCGGCGACATCAAGTGGAACTTCACCAAGTTCCTCATCGGACGCGACGGCAAGGTCATCAAGCGTTATGAGTCACGTGATCAGGTTTCCTCCATCGAAGCCGACATGCAGTTGGAGGTTAATCCTGTGCTGAGTAACATCATGGCACGTCGCTCAGTCCGCAAGTATCTCGACAAACCTGTGGAACATGAGAAATTGGAAGCCGTAGCTCTTGCCGGCATCAATGCCCCAAGTGCGATGAACCTTCAGAACTGGGCTATACGAATCATCGAAGACCAGAACTTGATGGCCGAAGTGAAGGAACAAACCCGTAATGCTCCTAACCTCATCTGTGTCTGTGCTCCAGCAGACGGAAGGTTCGACCTTGATGCAGGTCTGTTGGGTGAAAACATGATGCTGGCAGCACAGTCATTGGGACTTGGCACCTGCATCCAGACAGGGCCTGTGCGTTTCCTCACTACTGATGAAAAAGCCAAAGCTTTCCGCGACAGTCTCGACATTCCTGCTGACTATAAACTGCTATATGTCATTGCCATTGGCTACCCCGACGAACAGCCTGAAGCCAAGCCCCGTGATGTATCAAAGGTGAAATATCTCAAATAAAACAAGAAAGAATATGTTTTTCAAAGATAAAGTAGCCGTAATAACAGGTGGCGCACAAGGCATCGGACATTGCATTGCCGAGGAATTTCAGAAGGCAGGTGCAATAGTCTGCATCATTGATAAGCGGGACGGAGGCCACTTCGTTGGTGACATATCCGACAAGTCGGTATTGGAACGTTTTGTCCAAGAAATCATCGAGAAATATGGACATGTTGATTTTCTCATCAACAATGCGCTGCCGTTAATGAAGGGTATCGACACATGCAGCTATGAGGAATTCCAGTACGCTATGAGCGTTGGGGTCACAGCTCCGTTTTATCTCACCAAACTCTTTGTACCACATTTTGCCAAAGGTGCCGCTATCGTGAATCTCTCATCATCACGAGACCGCATGAGCCAGCCTCAGACAGAGAGCTACACGGCAGCCAAAGGAGGCATCGCTGCATTGACCCATGCCTTGGCTGTCAGCCTTGCAGGGAAAGTGCGTGTCAACTCTATCTCCCCTGGATGGATTGATACGAACTATACTGTTTACGAAGGCCCCGATGCCATACAACAGCCAGCCGGACGTGTCGGCAATCCTATGGACATCGCCAATATGGTGCTGTACCTTTGTTCCGACAAGGCTGGTTTCATCACAGGCGAGAACATCTGCATCGACGGTGGCATGACTCACCAGATGATTTATCATGGCGATAACGGTTGGAAACTGGAAACAGAATAGATATATGAATATACTCAGAACAACAACGACGGCAGGACGAGCTGGAGCCTATTACGTACGGATTCAGGCGATGGCAAGGAAGCATCAGATTCCGCTCAATGTGGAGTTTGATGAGCACGACACGCCAGACACTAAGTATATAGTGGCAGTTGATGATTATTTGCCTATAGCCACTTGCTGTCTCTATCCAGAAGATGAAGACCGTATTATGCTGGGTTAGCTCTTAGACGAGGTGCTGCAAAAGACGCTCGATGCCATGAGGGATTGTGAGGTCCATGTGGCAAGCGAGATGGAGAGGATATAATATGTTTTGATATAAATAAATGAAAAAGACAATTCTTTTATTAGCAGCTTTTATGCTAACCTTTGTTTGTTCGGCAAAGGAATCTGTACACCAGCATCTCACGTTTGATAACGGATGGTCGTTTCGTCTGTGTACTGACTCGGCTGATGTGATCAGTACGCTACGAAAGTTGGGTGTCAACGATTCACCTTACACTACAACCAAGGTTGAAGCAAAGAAGACCAAAGTCACAGATGACACTGAACCCGAACAGGCTCAGGTAACAGCAAGTGAAATCACCAGATCCAGCTCTCAAAAGGCTGTTGGCGGTGGTGACTTTCGCAGCGTACAGATTCCTCATGACTGGAGTGCGGAATTGTCTTTTGATCCTCAGGTAGGTGGTTCTGCCGGTTACCTTTCAGGCGGTCAAGGAATCTATGTGAAGGATTTTGCAGTTCCAGTCTCAGTTGCAAAGGCAGGATCTGTCAGGCTTGTCTTTGATGGAATATATCATCGTGCTACGGTATGGCTGAACGGAAAATTGTTGGGACACCACATGTATGGATATACTGATTTTTATTTTGACATTACGCCATATATAGTAAACGGTGTCCAGAATTGTCTTGTAGTACATGTTAATCGGGAGGAGCAATCGCGCTGGTACACAGGTTCTGGCATTTATCGCCATGTTTGGTTAGACTTGTCTGGCGATGTGCATGTAAGGCATAATGGTATCTTTGTTAAAGCAACAGTTGACGGAAAGGTGAATGTCGAGACTGATGTGGAAGGTGGCAGTGGATATTCTGTGTCCCATACAATTCTTGATGCGAACGGAAAGAAGGTTGCCCAAGGAAAGGGTACGGATTTTGTAGTGAAGAATCCCAAATTGTGGAGTTGTGAGTCGCCTGTACTTTATACATTAAAGACACATGTGTTTGATGCAAAAGGCAAACTGGCTGATGAAGTAGTTACTCCTTTCGGTTTTAGGAATGTGCTCTTTGATGCGAATACTGGTTTCTGGCTCAATGGCAAGAACATGAAAATGAAAGGAATGTGCTTACATCAAGATGCGGGAAGTCTTGGTGTGGCTGTCCCCGAAGAGGTATGGCTTCGTAGATTGAAGGCAATGAAAGAGATTGGATGTAATGCCATCCGCTGTTCTCACAATCCTCCTTCACCGGAGTTTCTGACTATCTGTGACACGTTGGGACTGCTTGTGCTTGACGAGGCTTTTGACAAATGGAAATCGGGGTATTATGAACCTTTCTATGACGATAACGCTCATAAGGATATTGCCGATATGGTGCTCCGTGACCGTAATCACCCCTCTGTGATTGTGTGGAGCATAGGCAACGAGGTGAGTGAGGCGTGGAAGAAAGATTTGGAGGGAGTGAATCGTGCCAAGGAACTCAACGACATCGTGAAGAATCTTGACCCAACACGTCCTACCATGGTTGCATGCCAACAGGGATTTGAAGATAAGTTTGGCGATGTGACTGACCTCGTTGGTTACAATTATCTTGAACCACGTATGATAGCCGACCACAAGCGTCATCCAGAGAGAAAGATGTTTGTGTCTGAGGCTTTCGTGTATTATTCAGGACTTCGTGAGAACCTCGTACGTGATTTCGTGGAGCACAACCCATGGCATTTTGTTGAAGAGAATGACTTCATCGCTGGTTCATTCGTTTGGGCTGGTGTCGATTATCTGGGCGAATCATCGCCATGGCCTGCAAAGGGGTGGTGCTCTTGTCCTTTCGATATGACGTTGAAGGAACGCCCACAGGCTGCCTTCTATCATCCGGCATGGAAACCAGAGGAGAACTACTTGAAACTCGTGGTTCGTGACAACTGCTTTGATCAGGCTATGGGTACAGACCATTGGCAATATCCTCCTATGGCTGATACATGGGATTTGCCATATACCGATTCACGATGCGTGGAGGTGCGATGCTATACCACATGTGACTCCGTGCAGTTCTTCTTCCCGATGTGGAGCAATCCTCAGCTTCCGCTCAAGCCTCGTGTAACCAAGGATTACCCGGATAACTGTATCACCATCCAGCTCCCTGCCCGTCAAGGAAAGGTGCTTGCCATTGGGTACAAGGATGGCAGGGAGGTGATGCGCGATTCGCTCATCAATCACGGTCCTGTGGCAGATGTACGCTTAGATGCCGATTATACGGTTCTGGCGCCAATGGCTGCCGACTTGACACCGACTGCATCATCACTCCGTTCACATCCATCCACAGTATCTCATATCCGTCTGACTCTTGTCGACAAGGACAATCGCATTCAGCAGATGCAACCAAGAAAGTTTCGTGTAGAGGTGGAAGGACCTCTGCGTCTGTTGGGTGTTGAGACAGGTGATATGCGCCGAATGGATTCATGGCGCACCACAGAACTTCCGACCTATTTCGGTGAAGGACTTATCCGTGTTCAGTCAACCGGGCAAACAGGACAGGCACGAATTCTTGTCTATGTAGAAGGTTTCGAAAAACCATTTATAAAGAGTATTAATATTTCAGCAAATTGATTATCATGAAGCGATTTTTAGTTACCCTGAAGATAAGGGATTTTGGTCAATTAGTGGGTCAAGAAAATTCATTCGTGGCCGCCGATGATATTGACTCTGCATACTCAAGAAAGATTCCCTTCTGGGCTTTCGGGGTCCTATATTAAAAAGGATTCAAATAGAATGTTCCTTTTGTACACTATTTGCCCAAGTAAGGTGATATATGGCTTCTATCAAAATAAAATATGCTGGATAGTTGAAAAAAATGCGCATTTCTGATGCTGTTTCCCAATTTTTCACTACCTTTGCAGCCGAAACGTGTAAACCCCACGTTCCCGACCATAATGAAAATAAAGGAAATCTTAGGTGCCCTTGAAGAATATGCTCCTTTGGCCCTGCAAGACGGCTACGATAACGCGGGATTGCAGATTGGATTAGCAGAGGACGCAGAAATCACAGGGGCTTTGTTGTGTCTGGAGGTAACCGAAGACATCGTCAACGAGGCTGTGCTGCGTGGCTGCAACCTCATCGTGAGTCACCATCCCCTCTTGTTCTGCCCGGTGAAGAACATTACGGACAATGATCTCATCGGTCGTGTCATATTCAAGGCTATTAAGAATAACATTGCCATTTATGCAGCCCACACCAATCTTGATGTGGTTTATGGTGGCGTGAATTTCAAGATTGCAGAGAAGTTGGGATTGAAGAACATCGAGTTCTTATCTCCCAAGGAGAACTATGTGAGTGGTGGTAAGTCCTTCACTGCTGGTGAGGGTATTATTGCCACATTGCCTTCCTCTATGTCGAACCATGAGTTTATGGATCATGTGAAAGAGGTGTTCCGTCTGCGTTCGCTGCGTGTGAACAATGCTGACAAGCGCGAAATCAATCGTGTGGCTATTGTTGGTGGTTCAGGAGCCTTTCTCATCCCTACAGCAGTAGAGAAGGGAGTGGATGCTTTTATCACGGGCGAGATTGGCTATCACCACTTCTTCGGTCATGAGAAGCAAATCCTTCTTATGGAGATAGGACACTATGAGAGCGAGCAATACACGATAGATTTGTTGCGTGAGATCGTGACTCGATTCGCGCCTTCTCTCTATGTGTGCAAAGCCGAGACTACTACAAATCCAATTAATTATTTATAAGAAAGAATGGCAAAAAGAAAAGAAAACCCTTCGGAAATGCCTGTGGAAGAGCGTTTGAAAAACCTCTTCCAATTGCAGACCATTTTGACGGAGATTGACCGAATCCGCACGT
>JBGUMY010000427.1:0-3085 GCA_045117095.1 Bacteroidaceae bacterium
CATGACGTGCTTCGTCTTTTGCCATCTCATGCACGGTGTCGTGGATAGCATCGAGGTTCAGCTTCTTGGCCACCTTAGCGATTTCAAGCTTACCGGCACAAGCACCTTCCTCTGCCTCCATACGAGCCTTGAGGTTGGTCTTGGTATCCCAAACTATCTCACCAAGCAGTTCTGCGAACTTTGCAGCGTGTTCAGCCTCTTCGAAAGCATAACGCTTGAAAGCCTCAGCCACATCTGGATAGCCTTCACGGTCTGCCTGACGACTCATGGCTAGATACATACCAACTTCTGAGCATTCCCCTACAAAGTCATTTTTCAGACCCTGCAATACAAATGCACCTTCTTCGCCTTCAGGGATAGCTTTCGCCACACCCAATTCATGTTCACAAGCGAACGTCAGTCCGTCAGTTTCTTCCTTCAGTTTGAATTTTGAACCAGGAACCTTGCACTGAGGACATTTTTCTGGAGGGTTTTCTCCCTCATACACATAGCCACATACTGGGCATACCCATTTTTTTGCCATAAATGTTAGAGTTTTTAAGTTAATTAATCATTACTATCACTGGTTTTGAGGTTAGGTTATGTGAAGACAAAACCCTTTCTCGATTTCTTGGCTTGCAAAGATAGACAAAAAGCAAACATCCTCCAAGATTTTTTCAAGAAATTTCTTCACTCCGGTAAAAATAGATTGTTAACGGGGTAAAAATGTCGTATTTTTTATTTGTTTTATCGGTTTGGATAGACCACTTCGTTGCTACGTTCGCCAAGACCACCATAGTAATTGGCACAGCGGATGGAGTAGCAAGAGCCTTCAGCAGTACCTTTGGGCACAGTGTAAAAAGGCTCAGTGGTGAAGGCCACCACATCACGGTTCTTGCACACGGCATAGAGGCAAGCTTCAGGAATATCTTCCCAATAGATGGTGCCACGATCCTTGATGTGGACTTCAGGAGGAATAACCTGTGCTGAACGTCTGTCAGGATACCAACCAGGGAACACGTCATTGATGTCATACTTCTCAGCGTCCTGCACAGAGAGGTTGGGATTGTAGCGCACATTCGTAACTACATTGTTAGCATCCTTGAACTGGGTGCGACGACGTGCTGTTGGGGTCAACTGGAACTCGGTGTCGATACTCTCATATTCTGAGAAGAGACGGGGCAAGGTTCCATGCATTTCTGTCCATCCGAGAGAATCAGGTTGAAGTTCCATCATGGTGCCAAGCCAAACAGCCCGAGGAGCATTCTTCCAGGGGCGCCCCAACATATAGCGACCTGCTTGTTCAGGAGACCCATAGATGCGGCAGGAGTTGAATACATAACCGTAGGCACGATTGGCTTCTGTGGCAGGAGCACAGATGATGTCGCTCTTTCCACCTCGGTTGCGCAGTTCAATGTCACAGCGGTTGAAATAGATGGTGCCTCCTCCACAGATGAAATCCACCGTACCTTTGATGGTGCAATCCTCCAAATAGGTCGTGCCTCCATCATTGGTGTAGTAAGTGTCTTGATTGCTCATCAGCGAGAGGTTCTTGAAGATGTTGCCTCGGCAGTTTTTCTCATTCAGCGCCACAGCACGGTTGGCAAAGGCGGTCATATCATCTCGATAGTTAGACCACAGCTCAATGTCTTGAATATAGGTGCTGTCAGCCCCTTTCAAGAAGAGGGTGGAGGTGCAGCTGATACCCTCATGCATGGGCATAGACTCAATCTGCGTGTTCTTCATACCTTCACCGCAAATGCTGGTGTTGGGAGCCGTCAAGATGGTCATAGGACTGGGAATGGTGATTTCCTTCCCATTCTCAGTGATGGTGATGGGGTTACCCTCACCCTTGATGCGGTACATGCTCGACTTGATGAAGATGCGGAATCTCTTGGATTTGTCAGAACGATTATTGGCGGCTTTGATGGCTGCCACAAAGTTACCATTGGTGGGCACCACAAAGTCATATTTGTAGCGGATGCGCCCCAAAGAGTCAGGAGAGATAGCCCTCGCTGGATTGACCAGCAGGGCTATCATGGTTAATACAATAATAAATATATGTGTCTGTCTATACCTCATTTTATTTCAGGTTCTCCAACTTTTCATTCTTCTCAATCGTCCACCCTTCACGCTTCGAGATGCCGCAGTCAGCACCCTTGAACATCTTGGCTGCCTTTTGGTCACCCTTCAGCTGCCAATTGAGCCATGCCAGAGCCACGATAGAGAATTCACCGCCATGGGGCTGTCTGTAAGTGCCACCATGACCCACAGGGAAGTTCGTGGCGCAAGCAGGAACATCATTGCCAATGCGGTGGAAGTCATCCATACCATTGCCGTAAGCGATGTCAGTCTCACCACCCAACATATACATGATGGAAGAATGAATCTCCTTCAGCTTCGTCTTGGGAGGCATAGGCATACCACCCACAGCCTGATTGGCGTTCTGCTGATTGAACAGACCGCTGTTGCAAATCATTAAGGTCTTGATGCGCTTGTCGGCACAGTTGTAGAGAGTCTGAAGACCACCGCAAGACATACCTGCCACACAGATGTTCTTCAGGTCAATCTTACCATAGTAAGGAGAGTTCTTGTCTTTGTTCTGCTGCTCCACCCAGTCCATCGACTCAATCTGTTGTTCCGTCGTGGACATCGGGCCACGATAGCCCTCCTCCTTGGGGAAGAAACCCGTAGCCACCACGATGTAGCCGTGAGAAGCAATTTCGTTGAGGAACAGGTAGTGCTCCCAAGGCGAGTTGGTGCAAGCACCATTACCCCACACCAACACAGGCAGTGGGTTCTTCTCATTGAACTTTGACAAGTCCTGAGGCACAAAGATAGTGTGAGCCTCCAGCGAAGGCTCCTCCTTCATAATGGCCTTGTAAGGGCCTGTGCCACCCTCTTCCACCACCTTTGAGGCAGGTGTTTCATCGGCCATTGTAAAACTCATGCTCTTGGCAGACAGCGTCATGGATGCCATCGCTGTCAAGGCCAAACAGATAAAATGCTTTCCTTTCATAAGTAGTAATTTGATTAGAATTAGTAAAAATCAGGGTACAAAGGTAGTGTAAATCAAGCGAAGTACCAAAAGAAAACTCGTTTTTTT
>JBGUMY010000428.1:0-2191 GCA_045117095.1 Bacteroidaceae bacterium
GGGAGTGGTTACCTTGACAATAGAAAAGAATAATAACAAAAAATAAGTAGAAATCCTCCCCACAAACATTCTACTCTCCCCCATAGGGGGAGCGGGGAGGGGGCTTTATGAAAAAGTTTTTCAGATGGGCAGGAATCGCCCTCATTGCAGCAGTGTTCATTGGCACCTTCGTGTTCCTCTACCAGAAGTCCATGCCTAAAGTGACCACCTACGAAATCAACACGGTTCAACTTCTCGACATCGAGAAGACCACCATCATCACGGGTAAGATTGAGCCTCGTGATGAGGTGAACATCAAGCCACAAATCTCAGGTATCATCACAGCCCTCTACAAAGAAGCAGGCGATGTGGTGAAGAAGGACGAGGTGATTGCCAAGGTGAAGGTGATTCCAGATATGTCGAGCCTTAGCAGCGCTGAGAATCGTGTGAAACTGGCAGAGATTTCGCTCAAGCAGGCACAGACGGACTTTGACCGCATGAAGAATCTCTACAATGAGAAAGTGGTGAGTTCCGAGGACTATGAGAAGTCAGAAGTGACGCTGAAGAACGCCAAGATGGAAATGAACAATGCCAAAGATGCCCTCAATATCGTCAGAGACGGCATCTCGCTCAACAATGCGCAGATGAGCACGACCCTCATTCGCTCCACCATCGACGGCATTGTGCTCGATGTGCCTGTCAAGATTGGTAACTCTGTCATCCTCAGCAACTCCTTCAACGATGGTACCACAATTGCGACAGTCGCCAACATGCAAGACCTCATATTCAGAGGCAAGATTGACGAGACAGAAGTTGGCAGAGTGGCAACAGGAATGCCTGTTGACATCACGGTGGGAGCCATTCAAGACTTAATTCTCAATGCAACCCTCGAATACATCGCCCCAAAAGCAGTCGAGGAAAACGGAGCCAACCTCTTCGAAATCAAAGCTGCCATCCAACTGCCCAAAGAGGTGAAGATTCGTGCGGGATACAGCGCCAACGCAGAGATTGTGCTCGAACGCGCTTCAAAGACCATTTGTGTGCCTGAGGCATCACTGGAGTTTGTTGGTGACTCCACCTTCGTCTATGTGCTCACCGACAGTACCTCTGCCACCCAGAAGTTCGAACGCCGTCCTGTCACCACAGGCATCAGCGATGGAATCTTCATCGAAATCAAGCAAGGGCTGCAAGTAGGCAACAAGGTGAGAGGTATCGAGAAGATTGATTTCAACGAATAAATGTCAACTATCAACTTGCCAACCATGAAACAGACCTTTTTTATCATCAGTGTGTTCTTCGCATCTTTAGCGTATGCACAAGACGGGAATTTCAATGCCTCACAGCCTTGGAACCTGCGCCAATGCATCGACTATGCCATCGAGCACAACATCAACATCAAGTTGCAGGAGAACAACGTGAAGAATCGTGAGGTGTCGCTCAGCACGGCTAAAAACAGCCGTCTGCCCAACTTGCAAGCTTCAGCAGGTGAAAGTTTGGGATTTGGACGTGGATTGACCATCGACAATACTTACGCCAATCGCAACACCCAAAGCACTTCATTCAATATAGGTTCTGATGTGCCTCTCTACACAGGAGGTCAGATCACCAATCAAATTAAGCAGAACAAACTTGATCTGCAAGCTGCCATTGCGGAACTTGCCCGTGCCAAAGAGAACGTGAGCATCCAGGTGACATCCAACTACCTCGAAGCCATCTATCAGAAAGACCTCGTGACGGTGGCAGAGAATCAGCTGGAACTGAGCCGTACACAGGCGCATCGCATTGAGATGCTCTTCAAGAATGGCAAGGTGGCTGAGACGGATTTGGCAGAAGCGCAATCGCACGTGGCTGCTGACGAACTCTCCCTCACGCAACAGAAGAACGCGGCCATGCTGGCATTGCTCGAGCTGTCCCAATTGCTCGAACTCCCTACCCCAGAGAGTTTCGACATCCAACAGCCTGTGACTCATGAACCAGCAATGGTGGTGCTCACTGCCCCAGATGCCATCTATGCTGAGGCACTGAACATCAAACCCCAAATCCAAGCAGGCAAACTCAATGTGCAGAGTGCTGAACGGGGAGTCCGTATCGCTCAGGCAGGACACTACCCTTCCCTCCACTTCTCAGCAGGCATGGGCAGCAACTACTACAAGACCTCAGGCTTCGAGGCGGCGTCTTTCGGCAAGCAGATGGAGGACAACTTCAACCAGTC
>JBGUMY010000429.1:0-2783 GCA_045117095.1 Bacteroidaceae bacterium
GGAGTAGAGGCCAGACTCGTTGATGAAGATGATGTTTCTCTTCTGACCTGATACGACAATTTGTCGGGTCAGCTTATCGTCATTTTCCACATGCATCTTGATAGCTTTTTGTGGATCGCTGTATCCCAGTGCCATTGCCACGTCCTTACCTACGAAGAAGGTTTCGCCCTTCTCATCTGTCATCGTTCGGATTTCACCGAACTGCTCATTTTTGAAAATCTGAATGTTTGTTTCCATTGTTGTGTTTTGTGTTGTGTGTTAGTTTTTTGTGTTTGTGTTGTGGTTATTCAGAGCTGCTCACGGCTCAAAAATCAGTTCCATCCGCTTTTATCGTATCTTTAGCACGCTTGGCTTGTCCAAGAATCGCTCGCGAAGCGGGCTTGTTTTTACTCGTAGATTGAGCCGTATTTTTCCTCAAACTCCCGACGCAATTCCTCGTTCGTCTTGCAGTCTTCCTCGGCCAGCAAGCCAACCTCGATGTCCTTGTCCTCTTGCAGTCGCTGCTCCATCACCCATATCAAGTACTTCTTCGACTTGATTTTCCCCTTCTTCCTGCCTATCAGCGTGAAGCTGGGAGCCACTTCCCAACGAGGGCACAAGTCCGAACTCCCCACGTAGATGCCCAGTGTCAAGCAAGAGCTCTTGCCGTCAGCCTCCACACATCGGTTCCTGCACGAGCGGCAGCACTTCCTGAACTCGATGCCACAACCGTTCTTTTCACAAGGATTCTCCACGCTGAGGCGCACATCCACCTTCTTGCCCTTATTGTCCGCCTTCTTCTTCTCCAGTTCAATCAGCTGTGCCTCAGCCAGCTTGTTTCTGAGCGGTTTCTTCACCAACCTTCTCTCCGCTCCTATCAGCAGGTAGCAGCAGTTCAGCACCACATCCACCGATGGATTGCTTGTTGAGGTCGCAATCCTGTAGCGGGCGAACTTCCAGAGGCAGGCTGCCATCTTGCGTTGGGCCTCAGCTCGGAAGGGGTACACTACCTCGCACAACCGCTGAAACAGCGTCTTGCTCACCCTCTGCTCCATCAGCTGCATGATGGTGGCAGCTTGTGCGTCCATCTTGGGTTTGTCGCTCATGTGTTCTTCTTCAGCCTTCACCTTCTTGGTAAAGCAGCTGGCCAATAATGAATTTGTCTCCATAAATACGATGATTAAAAATGTTATTATTTCGCCCCCGCTCTCCTGTGTCGAGGGTCTCTATAATAACGCTGAAAGTCCAAACGGCTAAAACTCCCGTTACCGCCGTCCCATCACCATCCCAATAGACAAAAAAAGTCCGCAAACAACTTGATAATAAGCCATTTGCGGAATCTGATAAAAAAATGCCAAAAGTGATTTCAGCTTTTCATGGGGCGCCGTCTTTGCCTCTCATTAGCGCCGTTCCTGCATCATCCTTCGCACCTCGTTCAGCGACACATCTGGGTCGAGAATGTTCACCAGATAGGCAAGCGTCTGGTCATTCTCCTTGGGTGCATGCGCCTTTCTCAGCAAGTCAGCCTCAAACTCCTGTCCACGTTGCTGATTCCAGAAGTGACCGCTCACCATCACCCACAGCGTGTGCTTGTCAGGCAGGGTCACAATTCGACGCTCATTCACCAACCTCCTGAACAGCTCTGCCAACGTGTTGGCCTCACCCTTCCAGATGATCCGCTGCCTCACCTCACCGCCAGAGAACAATTCGATGAACAGCTGCATGTCCGTCTTGGCATCTATCCATCCCAAAGCGCACAACCCCTGATAGAGCATGCCCACACGCACACGCTCACCCTCATAGCCGAACGCCTGCGTGATATGTGTGCCCGCCTTCTTGGGACGGCCTCCACCTGTCGCCTTGGGCGATGGCTTCACCTGCTCAGCCTCAGCCTTCATGTCCTGCTGCGGCTCCCTGCCCTGCGTCAACGTCTGGACTGTCGCATACCGTTGGTCACACCCGATGTTCGCCATACCGTAGATCACGATAGGCTGCTGCACGTCAGTCTTCTTCTCGTCCATCTTCATGCCTCCTTTGCGTCATCGTTTTCTATCATTTTCAGGCCACCATCGGCATCCACTGCCGGCTGATAAGACTTGAACTCCGACAGCTTCTGGTCGCACCCCACATTCGCCGTGCTGCCAGACTGCGGATAGATATTGTACTCCGTCATCGGCCGTTCAGCCACCTTCTCGATTGCGTCGGCCATGCGTTCCGTCGGATTCTCACCCAATTGCGTCATCTCGTTCACTTGGTCATACACTTGTTTCGGCGTATTGTCCGGCATCGTGTGCATCAGCAAGTGTTGAGCAGCCATCTTCTGTTCAGTATCCAAATGGTAAACATACTTCTTGGTCTTGGGTGCGTCCAGCAAGAAATACTGGTTCACCACCACGAAGGGCGCTCCCGACCAACCCGTGTTGCCCCCAGCCGTATAGCAGCCCACCATAGCCTCCAGCTCCTTGATGCGCGTCTTCTGCTCGTCAATCAATCGCGCCTGCTCATCAATCACCTTGTCCTTGTTCAACCCTTCATTTTTCAGCCCAGCATTCTCCTCTGCAAGCAGATGGTTCGCCTTTTCCAGTTGCGCACACCGCTCCTGCATCACGCCTCTTTCCGAGGCCACATCGATAATCATTCTCAATTCTTCAGTCCCCTGTGTCATGTCTTATTCCTCCTTTTTTTAGATTTTAGTAAAAAGACTGCAAAGTTAGTGCAAACCGAACACAATACAAAATAAAATAGGAAAAAATTCCATTTTATTTTTATTGTTGAGGTGCAGCCTAAGTTCGGCATAGCCAACG